>JAEXXR010000412.1 GCA_023405705.1 Actinomycetes bacterium | reverse complement strand
CTCGACGACACCGCCGAGCGGGTACGCGCCCGCTTCGAGCGCAGCTGCGACGGCGGCCCGCCGCGAGACCCGCACCTCGACCCCGTGGAGCGCGGCCTGCGCGCGCTGCCCGGCTGCTGCGCCGCCGAGCCGGCGCTACAGCCGCATCGCGCGGGGCGAGACGACCGAGCTGCCACGGCTGCGCGGCGAGCCGATGAATGCAGGCTTGCGGCAACTGGCCGCCGAGTCCGTACCCTGACGCCGTTCGGCAGCGCGCGAAGCGTCCGGCCGATGACGTTCACTAGGCGCCACACGGCGCACGCCGACCGCTTCCTCACCACGTGAAGAGAACAGCCCGCGACCGACTGGAACGCGCGATCGAGACGCTCGGACCCCTGCCCGTCCTGGGCGGCACCGTGGCACGCGTCCGCGCGCTGGCGGCCGACCCCGACGCCTCGACCCACACGCTCGTCGCGGTGATCGAGGAGGACGAGTCGTTCAGCGCCAACCTGCTGCGCTACGCCAACTCGGCCGCATACGCCCGCCCGCTGCGTGCCCGCACGATCCACCAGGCGGTGACGGTCGTCGGCCGCCAGGCGCTCGGCCGGATCGCGCTGGAGGCGTCGACCTACAGCTTCCTCGAGCGCGTCCCCGGCGCCGGCGGCCGCTCGCGCGGCCACATGCACGTGCACGCCGTCAACGTCGCCTCCTGCGCCGCCGAGCTGGCGCAGCGGACCGGCGCCGACGTCGAGACGGCCCACCTCGCCGGCCTGCTCCACGACGTCGGCAAGCTCGTGATGCCGATCGCCTTCGGCGAGGAGACGATGGACCTGCTCGTCGGCGAGGCGCCGTCGGGCGCCGGCCGCGTGATCGCCGAGCGCGAGAGGCTCGGCGTCGACCACGCCTTCGCCGGCGCGCTGCTGGCCGACCAGGAGGGCGAGCGCGGCGCCCTCTTCGACGCCGTCGTCAACCATCACGGCGGCGCCTCCGGCCTCGACTGCCCCTCGCCCGAGGCGGCCTGCGTCCAGCTCGGCAACGAGATCGTCGCGATGCTCGCCGGCGACCTGGCCGACAGCGACCTGATCCACGCGGCGCTCTCGCGCCTGGACGCCGTCCCCTCCCTGCTCGACGAGGCGGCCGAGGCGGCCGTCGCCGCGCAGGTGCAGCCGTCGGAGGGCAGAGACGCGCTCGCCGAGCGGGTCGCGGCGCTGGAGCGGCTCGCCAGCACCGACGAGCTGACCGGGCTCGCCAGCCGCCGCGAGTGGCTGTCGAGCACCCGCGCCCGGCTCGCGGCCGGCGACGCCGGCACCGTGCTGATGTGCGACGTCGACCACTTCAAGCAGATCAACGACACCGTCGGTCACCTCACCGCCGACCTCGTGCTGACCGAGATCGCGATCGTGCTGCGCGCCAACGGCGCCGCCGGCCGCCTCGGCGGCGACGAGTTCGCGCTGTGGGTGCCGGGCGGCTTCGACGAGGCCCAGCGGGTCGCCTCCGGCGTCGTCGACGAGGTCCGCGCGAGGCTCTCGGGCTCCGGTGACCTGCCGGCTGTGACGCTGTCGGTCGGCGCCGCCTCGACCGCGCGCTGCGGCCAGGACCTCGGCCGTCTGCTCGAAGCCGCCGACCGTGCGCTGTACGAGGCGAAGACCGGCGGGCGGGCCCGCGCGGCCTTCGGCGCCGGCTGATCGCACCTCCGGGCTCAAAGCCGCCTGCCAGCGGCCGACCACCCTGAGAGAGGAGCAGCCCGTCATCGGGCCGTCCGCTCGCCGAACCGTCCGTCAGCCAGTCGTCATGCCCGGAACATCGTCCACCGATCACGCGGCAGCCGCCCCGCGGCACGCCGCCGCCGCGCCGGCCACGGGCGACTCCTTCGCGGTCGCCCGCCAGCCGATCCTCGACCGCCGCGGCCGCACGCTCGGCTACGAGCTGCTGTGCCGGCCGGTCGAGCTGGCCGTCCGCTCTCCCGAGCGCGCGACGGCCGCGGTGATCCAGCACGCGATCGGCGACGTCGGCCTGCCGGCGCTGGTCGGCCGCGCCCACGCCTTCGTCAACGTCACGCGCGACTTCCTCGTCTCCCAGCACCCGCTGCCGCTGCCGCCGCGCCGTGTCGTGCTGGAGCTGCTGGAGGACCAGCTGATCGACGGCGGCCTGCTGACCGCCGTCGCCGACACGACCGCGGCCGGCTTCCGGCTGGCGCTCGACGACTTCGTCTACGACCGCGAGCTGGAGCCGCTGCTGGCGTTCGCCACCTACGTCAAGCTCGACCTGCGCCAGCACGACGACGCCGAGCTGGCGCGCACGGTCGCACGGCTGAAGCCGCGCGGGCTGACCCTGATCGCGGAGAAGGTCGAGGAGCCCGAGGAGCACGCCCGCTGCCTCGAGCTCGGCTTCGACGGCTTCCAGGGCTACTACTACGAGCGTCCGGAGACGTGGAGCGGCCGCGCCGTCCCGACCGCCCAGCTGACGACGCTCGGCCAGCTCGCCGCGACCGACCACGACGTCTCGCTGCGCGAGCTGGAGGCGATCATCCGCCGCGACGCCGGCCTCAGCCACCGGCTGCTGCGGTTCGCCAACTCGGCCGAGGTCGCCCCGCGCAACACGATCCAGTCGCTGCGCCAGGCGCTCGCGCTGCTGGGCGGCACGACGGTCCGCCGCTGGGCGCTGCTGCTCTGCCTCGCCGGCATCCCCGACCTCCCCCACGCGCTGCTCGACGCGGCGCGGCTGCGGGCGCGCGTCGCCGAGCAGCTCGCCCGCAGCGTCCCGGGCGCGATGCCCGACCGCGCCTTCATCGTCGGCCTCTTCTCGCTGCTGGACGCGATCAGCGGACAGTCGATGGAGGTGCTGCTGGAGGGCCTCGACCTCCACCCCGCGATCGAGCGCGCGCTGCTCGCCGCCGAGGGCGCCGAGGGCCGCCTGCTGGCGACGCTCCGCGCCCACGAGCACGACCAGCCGCTCCCCCAGGACGCCCCCGTCACCTCCGACCGCCTCGACGCCGCCTACGACGAGCAGCTGCGCGCGCTAGCCGACCTCGGCGGGCTGTGAGCGGCCGCGGGGCGGGGCCCCCCCCCCCCCCCCCACACCCCGGAA
>JAEXXR010000599.1 GCA_023405705.1 Actinomycetes bacterium | reverse complement strand
GGCTCACGCAGGCCGACCGCCGTCTCGCACTCGTCGCGGTTGCCGACGGCGACCGTGACGTGCGGCAGCGCCTGCCGCACCCACCGCCGCGCCTCCTCGCGCGAGGGCCAGAAGCTTGCGCGGTAGTCGAGGTCGAGGATCGTGATCCCGGCGCGGTCGCGTGCGCGCAGCGCGGCGAGCGTCGCCGCGCGGCTCGGCTCCGCCGACAGGCCGGTCGTCGTCACCCACAGGATGCGCGCGGCGCGGACCGCATCGAGATCGAGCTCGTCCGGCGCGATCTCCAGGTCGGGCGCCTTCGGCGCGCGGTAGAAGTACAGTGGGAAGTCGTCGGCGGAGAGGATCTCGCAGAAGGTCACCGGTGTCGGCAGGCCCGGGACATCGCTGACCCAGCGGTCATCGACGCCGAAGCGGCGCAACGCGTCGTGGACGAACGCGCCGAACGGATCTCTACCCGTGCGTGTGATGACCGCCGAGCGGCGGCCGAGGCGCGCCGCCGCGACCGCGACGTTCGTCGGGCTGCCGCCGAGGTACTTGCCGAACGAGGTGACCTCGCGCAGCGAGACGCCGGTCTGGAGCGGGTAGACGTCCACGCCCACCCGCCCCATCGTGATCAGGTCCAGCGGCGCGCCGTCGCCTCGGCGGTCGTCGCGCTCGGTCACAGGCCTCGCGCCTGCAGGTACTCGCGGTTGGCGACCTGGTCGGCTGCGACCTTGCCGGGAGGGTCGGTCGGCTGCGGCATCAGGTCCTGCTCGATCACAACCCAGCCCGCGTAGCCGATCCGGCGCAGGCCGTCCAGCACCGCGTCGACGTCGAGGTCGCCCTCACCGAGGCTGCAGAAGGCTCGGCGGCGCCAGATCGCGTCGGCGGTCTCGCCGTCGTCGACGATCCCGCGCACGACGTCGAGGCGGACGTCCTTGAGGTGGACGTGGTTGATCCGTTCGCCCCAGCGCTCGATACTGGCGATCGGGTCGCCGCCGCCGACCAGCTGGTGGCCCGTCTCCAGGCAGAGGCCGACGTCGGTCAGCTCCAGCGCCTTGTCGACCTCCCAGCCGGCTTCGACGTGGGTGCCCGTCTCGCAGTGCAGCGTCGGCTCGTGGCCGCGCTCACGACAGTGCTCGACGACGCGCGCCAGACCGGTCGCGAACCGTCTCCAGCCGGCGTCGTCGAGGCCCAGCGAACGGTCGGCATGAGCGCGCGCGGGCCGTGCGCGGCGCAGCTGCGATCCGGCGTCGGCCAGCGTCGGACGCGGCCGGGGACCGTGCTCGGGCGCGAAGTCGAGCACGTCGAGCAGCATGTCGAGCTCAGTCATCGCGTCGTCGAGCGCAGCAGGATCGCTGTAGGGCAGCTCGATGTAGCCGCCCGTCAGCCCGAGCCCGCGCGACGACAGCCGCGAGCGCAGCGTCTCGTCGTGACCGAGGTAGCCGACCGGTCCGAGGTCGATGCCCCCGTAGCCAGCGGCGGCGACCGCGTCGAGCAGCGCTTCGGCCTCCGGAACCGCCGGGTCGATCCCGACCGTCAGCTCGAACGCGCCGTAGCTGATAGGCGCGTTGGCGACGACGATCTCACCGCGGCTCATCGCAGCACCTCGCGCGGCGCCGGCAGCGGCGTCCCGAGCGTCTGTGCCGCCCGTGTCGCGGCGTCGAGCGCGGCGACCGCGTCGTCGACCCGCGCCGGCGCGAAGGCGCCGTGGCCGACCAGCGCCTCGACCTGCGCCTGCAGCGCAGCGAGCATCAGCGGCTCGTCCTCGTCGGGCTCGACGAACGTGACCGACTCGACGTGCTCGCCGGCGAGCACGTCGATGCGGCAGAGGTCTCCGGGCGGATGGCGGCGGGCGAGGCTGACGGTCGCCGTCGCGCCGCCCGACATCCGGGCGACGAGATTGACCGTCTCGGGATCGCCGGCGACTGGCGGCGCCCAGGTGACGTCGGAGGCGAAGCCAGCGATCTCGCCGATCTCCTGACCGGTCAGCCAGCGCAGCATGTCGAACTCGTGAACGCCCATGTCGACGAGGATCCCGCCGCTGGAGGCCGGGTCGCGGAAGGCTGCCGACGGCGGCTCGCCGTCCCACTGCAGGGCGCTCAGCATCGCCACCTCGCCGCTCTCCTGGTCGAGGATCCGCTCGCGCAGCGCGCACAGCGACGGCACGAAGCGGCGCCAGTAGCCGACCTGCAGCGCGACGCCCGACTCGCGTGCCAGGCTCGCCAGATGGCGTACGTCGGCAGTTGCGAGGCCGCAGGGCTTCTCGCACAGGACCGGGATGCCGGCCTCCAGCAGCACCGGGACGACATCGACGTGCAGGGCGCTGGGCACCGCCACGACGACGCCGTCGAGCGCGACCTCGGCGAGCATCTGCCCGACCGTCTCGAACGTCGGCGCATCACCGGCGATTGCCGTGCGGGCCGGCTCGCTCGGGTCGGCGATCGCGGCCAGCTCCAGCAGCGGACTGCGCTGCACCGCGAGCGCGTGCTGGCGCCCGATGCGGCCGGCCCCGACGAGCCCGATGCGGGCGGGAGCGGAGGACGCGGGGCTCATGCGCCGGCCGTCCGCGCGAGCGCCTGCCCGACGATCCGCTCCATCCGCCGGACCTCGCCGGCGACGTAGCGCTCGCCCTCGGCCCGCGTGGAGCCGCGCGGGTCGGCGTACTCGCGCACGGAGAAGTCGTTGGACGGCCTACCGTCGAAGGCGGGGCCGTCGACGATGCCGTGGTTCTTGTAGTGCAGCGGCGCGGGCGCGGCCGGCAGCCGGTCGAGATGCACGAGCGGCTCGTCGATCGCCAGCATCACCGACGCCTCGTAGCGGTCGGCGTGACCGGGCCCGGCGTCAGGGTCGGCGGCGTCGGGATCCCACGCGGTCGCGTAGATCACCTCGCGAGCGGGCCGCTCGCTCTCCTCGTCGGCGATCCGCTCCAGCATCCGCGCCTGGTTCGGGGCGCCGTGGCCGTTGACCAGGACGACCACCGACCACGCCTCGCGCTTGAGCATCCGCACGGTCTCTCGCACGACCAGCCCGAACAGCGTCTCGTGGAAGTACAGGCTCCTGACCGAGAAGCCGGGCAGGTCCATACCGACGACCTCGGCGTCGTCGGGAAGGTCGAAGGGGCCGAGCCCCTCCTCGACGTTGCCGGGCGGACGGCGGCTGTCGGTGCCGATGAAGGCCGGCGGCAGCACGACGCCGCCGGTGCGCTGCGCAGCGCCGCAGGCGATGTGGTGGGCGTGGATCGGATCGGTGCCGAGCGGCAGGTGCTCGGCGTGCCACTCCAGCGGCCCGACCGGCACATAGACGACGGGCGCGCGGTCGCGCGCAGCGCAGACCTCACGCGGCGTCATCCGCTCGTACTGGACGGCGTCGGTGGTCATCGGATCTCCTCGAAAAGCCATCATTGGAACGTTCCAAACGCTAGCGGGCACAGGCTGCGAATGCAAGCACCGTGTCCTCGGCTCACCTTGCCGGGGGCGCGGGCGCCGTCGTCGCCCGCGCGATGAGCTCGGGCGCCAGCTGGGTCTGCACGGCCGATCCGCCGCCCGCGTCGGCGTCGGACTGTGCGATCCGCTCCAGCAGCCGCGCGACGCTCAGCTCGGCGAGCTGGGCGACCGGCTGGCGCACCGTGGTCAGACCTACGCGGCGCAGCCCCGCCAGCCAGATGTCGTCGAAGCCGACGACCGACGCGTCCTGCGGCACGCGCACGCCGGCGTCCTCCAGCCGGTCGATCAGCTGCAGCGCCGTCGTGTCGTTGCCGGCGAAGAACGCGGTCGGGCGGTTCGGATCGCGCAGCGCCCGCTCGAGCGGCACGACGCCTCTGACCCCGGACGCGTCGTCGAGCGCGACGATCGGTCCGCGTCTCACCCTGTTGGCGCGCAGCGCCTGTCGCCAGCCGCCGAGGCGGGCCGCGACCGTCGAGGCCTCGGTCGCGTTGCTGGGCACATAGGCGATCTGCGTGTGGCCGAGCTCGGCGAGGTGGCGCACGGCCAGCCGCGCGCCCGCCTCGTCGTCGGTCACGACGCAGTCGAAGCGCGGATCCATGACGCTCACGCCAACGATCGGGATGTCGGCGTCCTGGACCTCGTCCAGCGCCGCGGCGTCGCCGCCGAAGTACATCGTCAGGATCCCCGCCACGCGCTGCTCGCGCAGCAGCGCGATCTTCTGGCGCTCGGTCTCCGGCGTGCCGTCGATGTCGCAGATGATCGCGGCGTAGTCGGCTCGCGCCGTGCTCTGCTCGATCAGCTTCGTGAGCTCGCCGAAGAACGGGTTCGCGAGGTCGCCGACGACGACGCCGATCGTCGCCGTGCGGCGCCGCTTGAGATCGCGCGCGAGCGCGTTGGGCCGGTAGCCCAGCTGCTCGATCGCCTCGAGCACCAGCTCGCGCGTCCGCCCGGCGACGGGCGCCGACCCGTGCACGACGTTGGAGACGGTCGACTTCGACACGCCGCTCAGTCGCGCGACGTCAACGATCGTCGCGCCGCGCCGAGTTCCTCTGTCCTGCCGAGTCATCGCGTCATCCTCGTCTGCGCGTCCCGCCTCACCGGCCGGGCGTCACCCCATCGTGTCGACGGTCTCGAGCGAGGTCACCTGCGGGACGTGCACGACCTCGAGCTTGAAGCCGTTCGGGTCCTTGAAGAAGACCGCATAGTACCCGGGTTCGTAGTCGTAGGTCGCTGGCGGGTCGAGGATCTCGGCCCGCTGCGCGACGAGCAGCTCGTGGAAGGCGTCGACCTGGGCGCGCTCGGCCGCGTTGAACGCGAAGTGGTGCAGCCCGGGCGCGAACTGCTCGTGCGCACGGTCGCGCAGCCCCTCCTCGGCGGCGCTGAGGATCAGCCACTGCAGCCTGCCGCCCTCGCCGGGACCGGCCCAGGCCAGGCGCGACTCGCTGCGCTGCACCAGGCGGTAGCCGAGGAAGCTCAGCAGCGGATCATAGAAGCGCTCGGCCTCCTCGACGTCGCGGACGGTCAGGCGCAGGTGGTTCATCGAGCCGAGGGTGGTCATCGCAGCTCCTCCTGGTAGGCGAACGTGGCGGGCCAGCCGCCGGTGTGGACGAACACGACGTCGGCACAGTCGTGCAGGGAGCCGTCGTCGCGGAGATGCGCCAGCGCCCCCGCCAATCCCTTGCCGCTGTAGACGGGGTCCAGCAGGAGTCCCTCCAGCCGCGCCGCGTCGCGGATCGCGGCGATTCCCTGCGGCGTCGGAAGTCCGTATCCGTCGCCGACGAAGCGATCGTCGATCACGAGCTCCGAGACGCGGCCCGCGATGCCGGCGCGGGCCGCGGTGTCGAGCGCCAGCGTCTCGACGCGCAACCGTGCGCCGTCCTCCGGCTCGCTGACCGAGATGCCGAGCAGCCGCCCTCTCCAGCCGGCGTGCGCGAGCCCGACCGAGAGGCCGGCGAGCGTGCCGGCGCTGGCGGTCGCGGTGACGATCGCGTCGAGTGCGAGGCCGCGCGCCCGCGCCTGCTCCAGCAGCTCGTGCGCGACCGCGACGTAGCCGCGCGCGC
>JAEXXR010000440.1 GCA_023405705.1 Actinomycetes bacterium | reverse complement strand
GTCATCTTCGGGTACCAGTAGTAGAGGCCGCAGAAGATGGTGAAGACCGCGCCGCCCATCAGCACGTAGTGGAAGTGAGCGACGACGAAGTACGTGTCGGTCAGCTGCCAGTCGACGGGGAAGACGGCGAGGAAGATGCCGGTGATGCCGCCGATGACGAAGATCGCGATGAAGCCGGCCGCGAAGTAGAGCGGGGAGGCGGTCACGATCGACCCTCGCCAGAGCGTCGCGATCCAGTTGAAGATCTTGACGCCCGTCGGCACGGCGATCAGGAACGAGGACAGCATGAAGAACCCGAGCACGACGGTCGGCACCGGGACGCTGAACATGTGGTGGGCCCACACGAGCGCCGCCAGGAAGGCGATGACCGCGGTGGAGGCGGCGATCGCCTTGTAGCCGAAGATCGGCTTGCGGGCGAAGACCGGCAGGACCTCGGAGACGATGCCGAAGCCCGGCAGGATCATGATGTACACCTCGGGATGGCCGAAGAACCAGAAGAGGTGCTGCCACAGGACCGGCGATCCGCCCTCGGTCGGGTCGAAGAAGTGCGTCCCGAAGTGACGGTCGGTCAGGAGCATCGTGACCGCGCCCGCGATCACCGGCAGCGCCAGTATCAGGAGCAGGGCGTAGATGAGGATCGTCCAGACGAACAGCGGCAGGCGGCCCCAGCCCATGCCGGGCGCGCGCATGTTCACGATCGTGGCGTAGAAGTTGATCGCGCCGACGAGCGAGGAGATGCCGGTGATGTGGATCAGGAAGATCCAGGCGTCCTGGCCGCCGCTCGGCGTGTAGATCTCGTTCGACAGCGGCGCGTAGGAGAACCAGCCGGCCTCCGGCGGCTGCCACAGCAGCGACGCGTAGAAGACGATGCCGCCGAACAGCAGGAGCCACAGCGAGAGGGCGTTCAGTCGCGGGAAGGCCATGTCCCGCGCACCGATCATCAATGGCAAGAAGTAGTTCGCGAAGCCCGCCATGATCGGTACGACGAAGAGGAAGATCATCGTCGTGCCGTGGAGCGTGAAGAGCTCGTTGAAGTGTTCCGGGGTGAGGAAGTTGTTGTTCGGAACGGCGAGCTGCACGCGCATCAGCAGCGCCTCGATGCCGCCGATCAAGAAGAAGGCGAACGACGAGACGATGTACATGATCCCGATCTTCTTGTGATCGGTGGTGGTCAGCCAGTCGATCCACCGCGCGCGCTGGCGCTGGGCGTGGACCTCGTGGGCGAGCACCTGCGGCACGGGACGCGTCGCGAAGTCGGTGGTTGCCATGGTCGGTCTAGGTCCTTTTCCTAATCGAGGTCGCCGTCGCCGAAGAGCTCTCTGCGGAGCTCCTGCACCTGTCTGTCTGCGGCGGCGATGTCTCTTCTCTGCTGCTCGAGCCACGCGGTGTACTCGTCCGGGGTGACGATCCGGACGCGGGCGGTCATGTCAGCGTGGTTGCGGCCGCAGAGCTCGGCGCACTGACCAACGTAGGTCTCGCCGGCCTTCGGGGCCTTGAACCAGGTGTAGTTCTTGTAGCCGGGCACGGCGTCGAACTTGCCGCCCAGCTTCGGGATCCACCAGGAGTGGATGACGTCGGTGGCCTCGATGTCGAGGATGACGGTCGTGTTGGCGGGAGCGACCATCTCCTCGTAGGAGTAGACGAGGCCGAAGGGGTTTCTCTGGCACTCGGCGCCGTACGTGTAGCGCCAGACGTACTGGCGGCCGGTCACGCAGATCACGAGTGCTCTGCCATTCGGGGGCTTCGGCATGTCGACCGAGGCCGTCAGGACGCCGTCGGCCAGTTCGAGGCCGTTCGGGTCGCTGTTCGGCGGATCCTGAATCGAGCCGAGCTTCGAGAACGTCACCGCGGCGAGCGCCACGAGGATGAGGGCGGCGCCGACCGTCCAGGAGATCTCCAGACGGGTGTTGCCGTGAATCTGAGCAGCGACCGCGCCCTTCTTGGCGCGGAATCTCCAGAGCGAGTAGAAGAGCGCGCCCTCGACCACCACGAACACGACGATCGCGATGTAGAGGACGATCTTGTACAGCGAGTCGATCTGGTCGGCGTTCGGCGAGCCACCCGATTCCGGGGTGAGGAAGTCGGCGAACGCGCCGCTGGCGAAGACGAGCGATCCGATCGTCGCGAGCAGCAGGGCCGCGGCAGCGCGGCGGCGAATGGAAGCAGTTTCAGGTCGCAAGGCGGCGCGGATTCTATCCACGTTGCGGCGGAGCGGAGCGCCAGGTGCTCCGCTCTGGAAGATGGGATCGTCCAACGGCCCGCCGTGACGGGCTTTTGCCTGCATCCGGGGCGTGTCAGACACCCTTGAACTCCGGCGCCCGCTTCTGCAGGAACGCCAGCGCGCCCTCCGCGAAGTCTCTGGTCGCGGCCTGCTCCTGCTGCACGTCTGCCTCCAGTTCGAGCTGTTCTTCCAGGCCGTCCTGGACCCACGCGTTGAGCTGACGCTTGGCGCCGGCGTACGAGCGCGTCGGGCCGGCGGCGAGCCGCTCGGCGAGCGCGTCGGCCGCGGCGGCCAGCTCCTCGTCGGGGTGGACGGCGTTGATCAGGCCCCAGTCGAGCGCCCTGGCGGCCGGGATCCGCTCGCCGAGCATCGCCATCTCCGTGGCGCGCGTCAGGCCGATGCGCGCCGGGATGAAGGCCGAGGCGCCGCCGTCGGGGACGAGGCCGATGTTGACGAAGGCGAGCAGGAAGTAGGCCGACTCGGCGGCGAGCACGAGGTCGGCGGCGAGCGCGAGCGAGCAGCCGATGCCGACCGCGCCGCCGTTGACCGCCGCGATCACCGGCTTGGGCGAGCTGCGCACGCCGAGGATGATCGGGTGGTAGCGCTCGACGAGGGCGGTGTGGACGTCGGGGTGGCCCTCCGGGTTGAGGTCGAAGCCGGCCGACAGGTCGGCGCCGGAGGAGAAGCCGCGACCGGCTCCCGTGAGCAGCACGGCGCGCACCGCGTCGTCGGCGCTGGTGCGCTCGACCGCGTCGCGCAGGTCGAGCCCGAGCTGCTTGTCCCAGGCGTTCATCTTCTGCGGACGGTTCAGCTCGATCCGTGCCACGCCGCCGCGACGGTGGAGGTTCACCGTCTCGTAGGCGTGGACCAACTCGTAGTCGCTCATGGCGCCGGATCCTACGGTCGGACGGCGTCCGGCGGCGCCGATGCTGGGCGGCGCGGCCGGCGCGGCGGCAGCTCGTGACGGAGGGCACGAGGACGGCTCGGGAAAGCGCGCCCACGTACGTGAGACGGCGAAGTGAGACGACCGCGGGTGAGTGGACCCTCATATACTCCCGGCGCTTTGCGGAAGTCGAAGGCCCTCCGAGCCGCAGCATGGGCGATCGTCGCTGCCGGCGTCGCCGCCCCGGTGATCCGCCGGCGCGCCAGGCTGCCCAAACCCGCCGTGCTGGCGGCCGCCGCGGCCGCTCCGGTCGCCCTGTGCGTGGCGGTCCCGCGCTCGCGCACGCGCGACGTCCTCGCCTGCTCGCTGCAGATGTGGGCCTACCTCGCGGCGTACGAAATGCCGCACGACGACCCGGAGGCGCTCCAGCGCCGCGTCCACATCGACTACCCCGTCAAGGTCGACACCGTGCTCGGCCTCGGCACGCCGCCGACGCTGCGGCTGCAGCGGCTGCTGTCGGCGCCGGGCAGCATCCGCCGCGGCGAGAAGGTGCTCGTCTGGTGCCACTGGGTCTGGTTCGCGGTGCCGCACGTCGCGGTCGCCTACGTGTTGGTCCGCAGACGCGAGAGATTCGGCCGCGCGGCCGCGACGACCTACGCCGTCTTCGACCTCGGCGCGCTCGTCTACCACCTCGTGCCGACCGCGCCGCCGTGGTACGCCGCCGCGAGAGGGCGCCTGGAGGACCACGACGAGACGCGCGTGCGGCGGATGATGATCGAGTACGGCGAGCAGTTCTGGAAGCACCGCTGGGGGCCGCTCTACTCTCTGCTGGGAGGCAATCCCCTCGCTGCCATGCCCTCGCTGCACTTCGCCACGTCCGTGAACGCCGCCCACCTGCTCCAGGAGGTCGGCCCGGTCGAAGGCGCGATCGGCTGGACCTACGCGGCGACGCTCGGCCTGGCGCTCGTCTACCTCGGCGAGCACTACGCCGTCGACCTGCTGGCCGGGCTCGCCCTCACCGAGGGCGTCCGCGCGGCCGCCCCGAAGCTGACGCCGCTGGCGCTGAGCGCCGGCCGCGCCGTCTCGGCACTCGAAGCAAGAGCGCGGGCGTAGGCCGGATGGCGGGGGACGCGCAGCGGCGGGCCGACGCGAGGGAGATCGCGTCGACCGCTCCGGTCGCCGAGGCCGAGGCCGGGCGCGCGGCGGACGGGCACGACGACGAGGAGGAGATGCCGCGCGTCGCGATGACGCGGCGGCGCGTGATCGCCTCGGTCGTCTTCGTGCTGGCGGTCGTCGCCTTCCTCTACTTCGCGCTGCCGAAGATCGGCGGCGTGCAGGACACGTGGGAGAGAGTCTCCAACGGCGACCACGCCTGGCTGGCGGCGGCGCTCGTCTTCGAGATCCTCTCGATGGCCAGCTACGTCGCGCTGTTCCACGGCGTCCACGTGCCGAAGGGCTCGCGCATCACGTTGCACGACAGCTACCTGATGACGATGGCCGGGCTGGCGGCGACGCGGCTCTTCGCGGCCGGCGGCGCCGGCGGCGTGGCGGTCACGGCGTGGGCGCTGCGGCGCTCCGGGATGGAGCGGCGCGACGTCGCCGAGCGGATGATCGCCTTCATGCTGCTGCTGTACGGCGTCTACGTGCTGGCCATGATCGTCTGCGGGATCGGCCTGCGGACGGGCGTCTTCCCCGGGCCGGCGCCGTTCGGCATCACCGTCATCCCGGCGGTGATCGGCCTGATCGCCTTCGCGCTGGTGCTGCCGCTGGCGCTCGTGCCCGAGGACTTCCCTGCGCGCGTCGAGGCGATGGCGCCGCGGCGGCCGCGGACGGCGAAGTGGCTGCGGCGGCTGGCGCTCGGCCCGGCGTCGATGCGCGGCGGGATCCGCTTCGCGATCCACAAGGCCGCCCATCCCGACCGCGCGATGTTCGGCGTCGCGACCTGGTGGATCTTCAACGTCGCCGTCCTGTGGGCCTGCTTCCACGCCTTCGGCGACGCCCCGCCGATGGCCGTGATCGTGCAGGCGTACTTCGTCGGCATGCTCGGCAACCTGCTGCCGCTGCCGGGCGGGATCGGCGGCGTCGACGGCGGCATGATCGGCGCCTTCGTCGCGTTCGGCGTCGGCTCGAGCCTCGCGATCGTCGCCGTGCTCGCCTACCGCGTCTTCGCCTTCTGGCTGCCGACGATACCCGGCGTCATCGCCTACATCGGGCTGCGCAGAAGAGTCGCCGGGTGGCGCCGCGAACCCGCGGCGGCGTAGTCTCTGGAGCAGCTTCCGCGCTTCCTGCGCGGGCGGTGCGTAGGTCTGCGCGGCCCCGGGGGAGGCGCTCCGCAGGACGCTATCCTAAGTGAAGTATTGGAATTGACCGGGAGAACCGAGCGACCCATGGCAGACGTCGAGAACGTGATCATCGTCGGCAGCGGACCTGCCGGGTACACCGCCGCCCTCTACACGGCGCGCGCCGACCTGAGACCGCTCGTGATCGAGGGCTTCGCCTGGGGCGGCCTGCTCCAGCAGACGACCGAGGTCGAGAACTACCCGGGCTACAGAGAAGGCGTCATGGGGCCGGTCATGATGCAGGAGTTCCGCGACCAGGCCGAGCGCTTCGGGACCCGCTTCATCACCGACGACGCGACGAGAGTCGAGCTGAGCGACGGCGGCCTGCACACCGTCTGGGTCGGCGACGAGGCCTTCCAGACGAAGGCGGTCGTGCTCGCGATGGGCGCGCAGCACAAGAAGCTCGGCTCGCCCGGCGAGGACGAGCTCGGCGGCCGCGGCGTCTCCTACTGCGCGACCTGCGACGCGGCTTTCTTCAAGGAGCACGAGACGGTGATCGTCGGCGGCGGCGACTCGGCGATGGAGGAGGCGATCTTCCTCGCGAAGTTCGCCGGCAGAGTCGTGATCGTCAACCGCCGCGACGAGTTCCGCGCCTCGGCGATCATGCTCGACCGCGCCAGAGAGGCCGACAACATCGAGTGGCTGACGCCGTACACCGTCGAGGAGTTCGTCGCCGGCGAGAGAGGCGCGCTCGCGAAGGTCCGGCTCAAGCACGCCGAGACCGGCGAGATCATCGAGCACTCGGCGACCGGCGCCTTCATCGCGATCGGCCACGAGCCGCAGTCGGAGCTGGTCAAGGGGATCGTCGAGCTCGACGAGAACGGCTACGTCAAGACCGAGGGCCTGTCGACGCGCACGAACCTGAGAGGCGTCTTCGCCGCCGGCGACCTCGTCGACCACACCTACCGCCAGGCGATCACCGCCGCCGGCTCCGGCTGCAAGGCCGCGCTCGACGCCGAGTGGTACCTGCGCGACACGCCGCCGAACGTCGACGCGCGCCCGGCCGCCGAGGCGATCGAGGCCTAGCGGCAGGGTCGTTCGTCGCGGGGCGCTGTCTGCGTCCCGCGACGGTCGCCCCGCACCGCTTTGCGCGCGGGCGCGGCGCTCGCAGCGCGTTCGGCCTACGGCCGCAGGTAGATCGGGTTCGAGAGGATCCAGCTGCGCGCGCGGCCGCGGTCTCTCAGCTCGACCTCGACGCGGTAGACGCCCGGCTCGCGCGCGGAGGCCGTCAGGCTCGACGCTCTCGGCGCCCGCTCCAGCTCGACGCCGTCGCGGACGATCCGCACGGCGGCGGGGCGGGGGAGGCGGACGTGGAGCGTGAAGCCGCCGCTGGCCGGCGCCTCGTCGCCCATCTCGACGTGCTGGGCGCCCTCCGCCCAGAAGCGGAAGCCGCCGGCCGGCGCGAGGTCGTCGCGGGCGAGGTAGCAGCGGCCGGCGCGCAGCGCGGCGTAGACGGCGTCGCGGTCGGCCGCGGCGTCGCCGCTCGTAGGCCGCTCCAGCAGCACGTGCGTGCGCAGCAGCTCGAAGCTGCGGCGGTAGCTCATCAGCTTGAGCGGGACGCGGCCGAGCACGCGCAGGCCGAACTGGTGGGCGTCGAGCGCGGCGATCCCGACGACGCGGCGCTTCGCGCCGGCGCGGTCCCAGGC
>JAEXXR010000353.1 GCA_023405705.1 Actinomycetes bacterium | reverse complement strand
GCTGTGCGCGCGGCGAAGTCCCCCAACCCGCCGCGCGCGCTGCCTCCCTGTTGGAGGCCCTACGTCTTCACCCCTCGGGCCACGGCGCGAGCGCGACCAGCCCCTCCTGTCCGGCCGCCGCCCACAGCTCCTCGGCGATGTGCGGCGCCAGCGGCGCGAGGCACTGGACCGCCGTCAGCAGCGCGCCCTGCAGCGCGGCCGTGTCGCTCGGCGTCAGCTCGCCCTGCTGTCTGATCACGCGCGCCTCGAAGTCTCTGATCCGCTCCACGAGCGTCATCACGTTGCGTGCGGCGCGGTGGGTCTCGAGGCCCTCCATGTTCTCGGTGATCCGCCGCAGCGCGACGCTGCGCCAGTTCTCCAGGCGGCCGCGCAGCTTGACGGCGCCCTCCTCGGGATCGGGCTCGGGCACCTCGCCGACGCCCTCGATCCGCGGCAGCGCGTAGCCCCAGAAGGAGACGAGCCAGCGGCGGCAGTACTGCAGCGCCTGGTCGGTCCAGGTCAGCACGTTGGTCGGCGCAGCCGCGTAGAGGACCGCGAGCCGCACCGTGTCGGCGCCGACGCGCTGGAGCAGCTCGTCGGGGTCGACGACGTTGCCGAGGTGCTTGCTCATCTTGCGGCCGTCGAGGTGGACCATCTCGTGCATCAGCACGCGTCTGTGCGGCTCGCCGTGCTCCATGTGCGGCAGCACGCCGACGTCGCGCAGCACCTTCGCCGTCATCCGCTGGTCGAACATCGAGCCGCCGCCGTCGGCGCCCCAGATCACCTGGTGGACCGGCAGCCAGCGCTCCATCTCGCTGTGGGTGAACATCGCGTTCTCGCGCTCGGCGGTCGGTGCGGAGAACGGGAACCACTGCCACAGGCCGTCGACGTGGCAGTCGAGCGTGTCGGTCTCGCGGCGGCCGGCGCCGCCGCACTGCGGGCAGGTCGTCTGCACGAAGTCGTCGCGCTGGGCGAGCACGTTGCCCTCGCCGGTCGGGCGCAGGTCGTCGGGCAGCCGCACCGGCAGCTGGTCCTCGGGGACCGGGACGGTGCCGCAGTCGTCGCAGTGGACGAGCGGGATCGGCGCGCCCCACGCGCGCTGGCGCGAGATCGGGAAGTCGCGGGCCTTGTAGCGGGCCGCCTCGCGCACGCGCGGCGGGCCGGGCGGCAGCTTCCAGGCGAACATCGAGGAGCCCTTCGCGCCGAGCCGTCTGGCGATCGCCGCGTCGGTGCGGTCGACCGACGGGACGCCGAGCACCGCGGTGCGGCCGAAGCGGGCGTCGACCGCCGGCGTGACGACGACCGGCAGCGGGTCTCTGTAGCCCGGGATGCCGAGCGTGCGGCCGCTGTCGACGATCGGGACGTTGTCGGCGCCGCGCTCGTCGCGGGCGATGCCGCCGCTGCGGATGCGCGCCACCTGCGTGCGCACCTCGTCGTCGAGGATCCAGGCGTCGACGTCCGGGTGGCTGGGCGAGATCGCGACGAACTCGGCCTGCTCGACGGCGTCGGCGTGCGGGGTGAAGACGGTCAGCTGCGTGCCGTCGAGCGTCGCGCCCTCCAGCTCGACCCCGTCGACGCGGCCGAGCATCGTGCGCTGGGCGCCGACCGCGGCCGGGTTCCACTCGCCGAGCAGCTCCATCCCTCTCTCGTTCTCCTCCAGGTACCGGCTGACGCCGAGGTACCACTGGGAGCGCTCGACGAGGCGCGTCGGCTCGTGACATCGCCAGCAGGTGCCGTCCTCGACCTGGAGGCTGGCGAGCACGGTCTTGCAGTTGTCGCACCAGTCGACCTGGCCCTCGGCGTGGTAGACGAGGCCCTCTCTCTGCAGCAGCAGGAACAGCCACTGCGTCCACTTGTAGAGCTCCGGCTCGCTCGTGATCCACTCGCGCTCCCAGTCGAACGAGTAGCCGAGGCGGTCGAACTGCTCGCGCATGCGCGTGCGGCACTGCTGGACCCACTCGTTCGGCGTCAGCTGGTTCTTGATCGCGCCGATCTCCGTCGGCAGGCCGAAGGCGTCGAAGCCGATCGAGAAGAGGACCGCTCTGCCGCGCGTCCGCAGGAAGCGCGCGTAGGCGTCGCTTATCGAGTAGCTGCGGATGTGGCCCATGTGCGCGCTGCCCGAGGTGAACGGGCACGCCGAGAAGATGTAGGCCGGTCTCTCGCCCTCCTGCGGCGCCGGCGTGGCGAAGGCGCCGGCCTCGCGCCATGCCTCCTGCCAGCGGGCTTCGATCGCTGCCGGAGCGTATTCCGGCGTGACGCTTTGTGAGGCCATCTTCCCCCCAAGTTCGGCCCGGCGTGGAACGGTTCGACGCTCGACGTCGCGACGCGTGCCGCGTTCGCGCTCAGAGCGTTGAACGTTATGCGTACGACTCAACGATGAACGCGCGGATGCGACGACCGGCACGCGTTCTCCGGATACATCAATGATAGATCTTCGGGATCACGAATTACGTGGCCCCGGCTTCTTGCACCATCATGCGCCCGACGGGATTCGAACCCGCATCTTCCAGGCCCTAAACCTGGAGCTCTTGAGCTCATCTTTTGGCGGTGTGCAATCAGAGGAGGGCCGCAGAAGCGGCATCAGCCACCGAAACGGGGAAGATTTGGTCTCGATCCCTTCGGCTTGAGGGCTGGCGCACCTCGTCACGCACGAGCCTATTCGATTTACCGTTGACCAGTTGAGCTACGGACGCTCGCAACGACTGAGCCGCACCGTGTCCCCCGGACGGCTCGAAGCGAGTATATGCAGGCTCCTGAGCGGAAGTCAATTAGACCCTTGTTTTCGCGCAGACACGGCGAAAACGCCACCGTTTCGGATCTGTCTTGCAACGGCTATGTGCGGGCTGTAGGCTGGCCGAAGCCGCTGTCGAGGAGGGGGTTCCGGGCGGCTCTCCCACCCTGCTTGCACTGAGCCATCCGGCCTCGCCGAGGTGCAATTAAACATGTCTTCACTTCTCTCCGGAGCGGACGCCGGCGCGCCCCAGCGGCCGCGCGCGACCGTTCGCGTCTTCGAGCTGCACGGTCCCGGGTCGGTGCTCGCCGCCCGCCGCACGCTCCCGCACGCCGGCGCGCTGCTGCGCGTCGAGACGACCGGCGTCTGCGGCACCGACCACCACATCTGGGCCGGCCGCATGGAGGTCCCGGTCCCGCTCCTGCTCGGTCACGAGGTGATCGGGCGGATCGAGCGGCTGCCGGCCGAGCACGGCATCGTGCCCGACGGGCCGCTCGCCGAGGGCGACCGCGTGCTGATCGCGCCGGGCGTCCCGTGCGGCGAGTGCGGCGGCTGCAGCGGCGGCGACCGCTGCCTCGACCGCCCCTGCTACGGCCTCACGATGACCGGCGACGGGCTGACCGGCGGCTTCTCCCCGTACATGGAGCTGCTGCCGGGCACGCGCCTCTTCCACGTGCCCGAGCAGGCGCCGGCCGAGCGGCTGGTCTTCGCCGAGCCGATGGCGTGCGTGCTGAGCGCGCTCAGAAAGGCGTTCGGCGAGCGCTTCGCGCCCGAGGGCGCGCACGGGCTCGTGCTCGGCTTCGGCGTGATCGGCCTCTGCTCGGCGGTCGCGCTCGCGGCCGCCGGCGCGATCCCGACCGTCGTCGAGTTCGACGCCAGCCGGCGCGCGCTCGCCGCCGAGCTGGGCTTCGCGACGCTCGCCTCCCCCGAGGAGGCCGCGGCGGTCGCCGTCGCGCGCGACGGCTTCGACCTCGTCGTCGACGCCGCCGGCACGCCGGCCGCCTTCGCCGGCGCGCTGCAGCTGCTCGCCTGGGGCGGCACGCTCGTCGAGCTGGGCAACTTCGCCGACCTCGGCGAGATACCGATCAAGCCGAGCGACATCTGCCTGCGCGACCTGCGCATCGTCGGCAGCGGCGAGACCTTCTACGACGACTTCCCGGCGGCGATCGCGCTGGTCGCCGAGACGCCGGTCGAGATCGCCACCGCGATCACCGACGTCCACCGCTTCGACGCGCTCGAGGACCCGAGCGCGCTCTTCACCGTCCGCGCAGCAGGAAAGGCGATGGTCACCTTCACATGAGCCCCAACACCGCGTTCGGCAACGGCGACGGCCCGACGCGCCCGGAAGGCGCGCAGGTCCTGCTGCTGACCCCCTTCACCGACGACGGCGACGTCGACGAGCGCTCGCTCGCCTCGCTCGTCGACTACGTGATCGACGGCGGCATAGACGGGATCGTCGGGCTCGGCACGACCGGCGAGTTCTTCACCATGTCGATCGACGAGCAGGCGCAGCTGATGACGACGCTGGCGAAGGTCGTCGCCGGGCGCGTGCCGGTCACCTACGGGGTCGGCAACAGCGCCACGTCCGTCTCGATCGCGCTCGCCAAGCACGCGCAGGCGCTCGGCGGCGAGTGCGTGATGCTGCAGCCGCCCTACTACTTCGACCACACGGCGGCGTCGACGGAGGCCCACTTCACCGCGGTCGCCTCCGCGATCGACCTGCCGGTGATGGCCTACGACGGCGGCGCCGGGATCGAGCTGAGCATCGACCGCGTCCGCCGCATCAGCGAGCAGGCGCCGAACGTCCGCTACGTGAAGATGTCGATCGTCGACCCGGCGAAGGTGCTCGCGATGCGCGAGGGCGCGCCGCTGGTCGAGGTGCTCGTCGGCGACGAGAACATGCTGCTGATGGGGCTGCGCCACGGCGCGATCGGCTCGACGGTCGGCTGGTCCAACGTCGACCCGAGCGCGATCTCGCGCGTCCACCGCCACTTCGAGGACGACGAGCTCGACGCCGCCCGCACCGTGCTGCTGCGCGAGGTCGTGCCGGCCGTCTCCCCCTGCATCACGGCGAAGAACGGCTGGATCCGCAGCTACAAGGAGATCCTCGCCGCCAAGGGCGTGATCGCCTCCCCGGCGACGCGGCTGCCGCTGACGCCGCTGGACCCCGTCCGCAGAGAAGAGGTGCTGGCCGCGATGGCGGAGCTGAAGCTGCTGTGAGCGACGGCCGCTGCAAGCTGGCTCTATTCGACCTCGACGGCGTCCTGGTGGACTCGCGGGCCGCAATGCAAGAGGCGTGGGAGTCGGTCCAGCGCGACCTCGGCGTGACCGTGCCGTTCGAGGCCTACTTCCGCGAGATCGGCCGGCCGTTCGCCGACATCATGGAGCGGCTGGGTCTGAGCGAGCAGCGCGAGGAGATCGAGCGCGTCTACTTCGCCTACGCCGTCCGCACGGCGCCGCGCGTGCCTGCCTTCCCCGGCGTCGAGGAAGCGCTCGCGCGGCTGGCGGTCGCGGGCGTCAAGCTCGGCGTCGTCACGTCGAAGGCGCGGCCGCAGACCTACTGGACGCTGTCGCAGTTCGACGTCCCCTTCGAGACGATCCAGACGCCGGAGGACCGCCACCCGGGCAAGCCGTCGCCGTGGCCGCTGCTGATCGCGGCGTCGGAGGCGCGCACCGACGTCGCCGACGCCGTCTTCATAGGCGACATGGACGTCGACTGCGCCGCCGCCAGGCACGCCGGCATGCGCTTCCTGCACGCCGCGTGGGGCTACGGCCGCCGGCCCGAGGGCAGTGCCCAGCTGCGCTCGACCGCCGAGATCGGCGACCTCGTGCGGCTGTCGCTGCGCGAGGCGGCATAGCGGCGGGAGCGCGGCTCCGGCGGGGCGCGGCCATCGCCGCGGGCCCTGCGTCAGGAGGTGGGCTGCGCGGGCG
>JAEXXR010000347.1 GCA_023405705.1 Actinomycetes bacterium | reverse complement strand
CCCATACATTGCGCACATCCGGCCGTGAGCCACCGTTTAGGTGGCGACCGTATAAGGGGTCGCACCCATCGCTCGACACCGAGCACCGCTCCCCCTCACAGAGTCCGCCCGGGCCCTCTCCAGAACCACCAAAGCCCGGCGCGCCTCCGGACGCCACTGGTGATGCCATGAAGACGCCGATGAGCCGGTTCCAGATCCACGACGAGCTGACCGCTCCGGAGGACTCCGTCCCGATCCTCAAGGGCGCGCTCGCGACCGGCGGGCAGCTGCCGAACTTCGTCGGCGCCCTCGCCGGGTCGCCGGCCGCGCTGCGCGGCTACGCCCGCTTCCGCTCCGAGCTGCGCCACGGCCACCTCGCGCCCGCGACGATCGAGCGGATCGCGCTCGCGATCGCCGAGCACCACGGCTCGGCCCCCGGCGTCGCGATGCACGCCCGCACCGCCCGCGCCGCCGGTCTCGGCCTCGACGAGGTCGCCAAGGCGCGCGAGTTCGGCTCCGAGGACCCGCGCGAGCAGGCGCTGCTGACCTACCTGCGCGCGCTCGTCGTCGACGGCAGGCCGCCGGCCCACCTCCACGAGGAGGCGCGCGAGGCCGGCTGGGAGGACGAGGAGATCATCGAGGCGATCGCGCTCGTCGCGCTGGAGTCGCTCGCCGCGATGGTCAACGTCGCCGGCGAGGTGCCGGTCGACGGCTCCGCCGAGCGCTCCCGCACGCTCGCCGCCGCCTGAACGCGACCGCCGGGCGCCGACCGCGCCCGGCGCACGCTCGCCGCCACCTGACGCCGCACGGCAAAGGCCGTACCATCGACCGCATGGCGGTCGAGCACGAGCAGCGAGCGGAGGCGGCGCGCGAGCACCGCGGCGCCTGCGAGGCGACCGCCGCCGACGCCGCCCCCGCCTGCTGCCCGCAGTACCACGAGGCGATCGAGTTCCTCGGCAAGCGCTGGACCGGCGCGATCGTGCGCGTGCTGATGTTGCGCTCGCCGCTGCGCTTCACCGAGATCGCGCAGGCGGTCCCGCAGCTCTCCGACCGCCTGCTGTCGGAGCGGATGAAGGAGCTGGAGGCGCGCGGCGTCGTCGTGCGCACCGAGCTGCCCGGCCGCCCGCCGGGCGTCGAGTACGCGCTCACGCCGATGGGCCGTGAGCTCGAACCGGCGCTCGAGCAGCTGGAGGCGTGGGCGCGGCGATGGCTGCCCGCCTGCGACGACGGGCGCGCGGGGTAAGCTCCCAAGCCCGTCGCAACGCCGAAACGCATCCAGGAGCTCCGACCATGACCGACGCCGCCACGCCGCTGACACCCGACGACGTGCTGCGTCTCGTCCAAGAGCGGGACATCCGCTTCATCCGTCTCTGGTTCACCGACATCCTGGGGCAGCTGAAGGCGTTCTCGATCAACTCCAGCGAGCTGTCCGACGCCTTCGAGGGCGGGATGGGCTTCGACGGCTCCTCGATCACCGGCTTCAACGCGGTCGAGGAGTCGGACATGATCGCGATGCCGGACGCGAGCACCTTCGCGGTGCTGCCGTGGCGCCCCGAGGAGCAGGGCGTCGCGCGGATGTTCTGCGACATCCAGACGCCCGAGCAGACGCCCTACGAGGGCGATCCGCGCCACGTCCTGCGCCGCGCGCTGGACCGCGCGAAGGCGCTCGGCTTCGACGACTTCATGGTCGGCCCGGAGCTGGAGTTCTTCTACTTCAGAGACCCGAAGGACCCGACCCCGCTCGACGAGGGCGGCTACTTCGACCTCACCACCCTCGACGCCGGCTCCGACCTGCGCCGCGAGACCGTCCTCGCGCTCGAGCAGCTCGGCATCCACGTCGAGTACACGCATCACGAGGTGGGTCCCTCCCAGCACGAGATCGACATGCGCTACGCGGCCGCGCTGAAGATGGCCGACGACTGCATGACCTACCGCATCACGGTCAAGGAGTACGCGCGCAAGTACGGCCTCCACGCGAGCTTCATGCCCAAGCCGCTGTTCGGCGAGAACGGCTCGGGCATGCACACCCACCTGTCGCTGTTCAGAGACGGCAAGAACGCCTTCTACGACCCGGACGACCAGTACTACCTGTCCGACGTCGGCAAGGCGTTCATCGCCGGCCAGCTGCGCCACGCGCGCGAGATGAGCGCGATCTTCGCCCAGTGGGTCAACTCCTACAAGCGGCTGGTGCCCGGCTACGAGGCGCCGACCTACGTCGCCTGGTCGCGCCGCAACCGCTCCGCGCTCGTGCGCGTGCCGATGTACCACCCCGGCAAGGAACAGACGACGCGGATGGAGCTGCGCTGCCCCGATCCCGCCTGCAACCCGTACCTGACCTTCGCGGTGCTGCTGCAGGCCGGCCTGGAGGGGATCGAGCACGGCTACGAGCTGCCGGAGCCGATGGAGAAGAACCTCTACCACCTGGCGCCGGACGAGCGGCGGCGGCTCGGGATCGAGCAGCTGCCGGAGACGCTCGGCGAGGCGATCGAGCTGACGGCCGACTCCGAGCTGGTGCTGCGCACGCTCGGCGAGCACATGTTCAACCGCTTCATCGAGATCAAGCGGCAGGAGTGGGACGACTACCGCGTGCAGGTCACGCAGTGGGAGCTCGACCGCTACCTGCCGATCCTCTAGCGCGGCGATCCGAGCACGCCGCGCGACCGCGGCGTGTGCAAGCTCCAGGCTCGCGCCGGCCGGCTCACCGAGCTGCGGCCCGCGCCGGCTCGTCCGGCTCGCGCTCGTCCTCGTCGTCGGGCCGCGCGGTCCGGTGGGCGAGCGCGGAGGGCCACCAGATGCGGTCGCCGAGGTCGAGCGCCAGCGCCGGCACGAGGATCGAGCGCACGACGAAGGTGTCGAGCAGGACGCCGATCGCGATCGTGAAGCCGATCTCGGTCAGCACCACCAGAGGCAGCACCGCCAGCGTCGAGAAGGTGCCGGCGAGCACGATGCCGGCGGAGGTGATGACGGCGCCGGTGACCGCCAGCCCGCGCACGACGCCCAGGCGCGTGCCGTGCGCGTGCGCCTCCTCGCGCACCCGCGCCATCAGGAAGATGTTGTAGTCGACGCCGAGCGCCACCAGGAAGATGAAGGCGAACAGCGGCAGCGACGGGTCGATCCCCTCGAAGCCGAACACCTCCATGAAGAAGAAGGCGCCGATCCCGAGCGCGGCGCCGTAGGAGACGATCACCGTCCCCATCAGGATCAGCGGCAGCAGCACGGCGCGCAGCACCGCCGCGAGGATCAGGAAGACGACGACGAGCACGATCGGGACGATCAGGCGGTTGTCGCGCGCGGTCGAGACGCGCAGGTCGCGCTCCTCGGCGGAGGGGCCGCCGACCAGCACGTCGTCGCCGCCGGCGGCCTTGACGGCGTCGCGCAGCGGCGCGATCAGGTCGAACGCCTGCTCGCTGTAGGGATCGGCCTCCAGCGTCACCTGCAGCAGCGTGCCCTCCTGCGGGTCCTGCGCGACCGGCTGGACCGCGGCGACGCCGTCGACGCCCGCGGCCGCTCTTCTGACCGCTGCGACCCGCGCCGCGG
>JAEXXR010000335.1 GCA_023405705.1 Actinomycetes bacterium | reverse complement strand
GCGGCCTCCGGATCCTGCCTTACTCGCCGTCTCTGTCCTTGATCGCGTATCTGGACGGTCTGATCGGGACGACCGGGTTCTGGATCCCGGCGATCTGGCGCATCAGCTTCGGCCACTGGTCCGGTCTCATCAGGTTTCTGAGTCTCGGCAGCTCGCCGTCCTCGCCCTGCGCGACGGCGTGGAAGCCGACGTGGATGTGGTCGCCGTGGTCGGGCAGCGACAGCGTGTTGTCGGTGTCCGGGTAGGTCATCAGCGAGATGATCTGGTGCGGCTTCATGTTGCCCTGGAGCGTCAGCAGCCGCCGGATCGTGAGGTCGGTGATCGAGCCCTCGCCCTGCGTCGCGGGCGTGATCGTCACGCCGTTGATCGCGGCGATGTCCATCGCCGTGCCGGTCGAGTGCTCGGAGACGTTGCCCGAGCTGGTGAAGTAGCCGTGGCCGCACTGCAGCGAGCTGATCGTCGGCTTCAGGCCGCTGGCGGCGAGGAACTCGATCGCGGCCAGCACGCGCCGGTCGACGATGCCCGCTCTGATGTCGTCGCGGCCGCACTGGTAGATCTCGACGTTCGGGTTGGCCAGCACCCGCGCCATCAGCTGCTCCTTGCTCATCAGCAGGATCTGGCCGATGGAGGGGTTGCCTCTCCCGTCGTTGCCGAACAGCGCGTTCTCGTTGCCGGCCTTGTAGACGGCGGTCGACTCGAGCAGCTTCCAGCCGTCGAGGATCGGCTTGGGGTCGATTCGCGGCGCGCCGCGGCCGGCCGGGCGGATCTGGAACTCGACGTGCGGCGCCAGTCTCGCGTCGACCTTCTCGATCTTGCCGAGCACGGTGCCGGCGATCACGGTCGAGCCTCTCGCGAGCGGCTTGAGCACGTAGTCCTCGGGGTCGAGCTCCAGCGGGCCGGTGAAGTAGCCCTCGAAGGTCGTCAGCCGCTCGCCCATCTGCGCGATCTGCGTCTGGCCGCCGGCGGCGTAGGCCTCCGGGCGCGACGGATGCGCGAAGAGGCGCTCCTTCGACAGTTCGGGCGCGGGCTGCTCGGCGGCTCTCTCGGCCGCGGGCTGCTCCTGCTCGGCGTCTCTGCCGGCGCCGGCTCTGACGGCGTCGCCTCTGGCGTCGGCCGCGGGGCGGGTTCTGCCGGGCGCGTCGCCCGTCGCGACCTGTCTGCCCTGGCTGGCCGCCTGCGTCGGCGCGGCGTCTCTCTCGGGCTGCTCGATCTCGCCGCCCTGGAGCTCTCTCTGGTCGCGCTCCTTCAGCACCGGGTGCTTGGCGGCGAGCGAGCCGAGGTGGCTGTAGGTGTAGCGGTTGCCGTAGACGTCCTGGAGCACGACGTATCTGCCGAGCTCCTCGCTCTCGCCGAGCTTGACGATCGTGCCGTCGTTGACGGCGACGACCGGCGCGCCGGCTCTCGCGTAGACGTTGATCGAGCGCCGCTCGGCGTCGCCCTCGACGGTGACCGCGGCGTTGGAGCCGGCGACTCTTCTGGTCGCCGTTCTCGTGTCGATCGAGTCGGCGTAGGTGGCGCGCGCGGCGACCGGGAAGCGGCCCTGCGTGAGGCCGGTCAGCGAGCCGACGAGGTCGGCCGGCAGGCCGCCGATCACTCTCGCGCGCAGCAGCACCGACTCGACGTACCAGTCGGCGTGGTTGTAGGCGAAGATCGCCTTCCACAGGTCGGTCTCGGCGCCCGCGGCCTTCAGATAGCGGCCGGCGGCGAAGATCGCGTCGACGGGGTTGTACGGGTCCTTGACGCCGTCGCCGTTGGCGTCGACGCCGTACGCCTCCCAGCTGGAGGGCATGAACTGCATCCAGCCGAGCGCGCCGGCCGAGGAGACGGACAGGTTGCGCCCGTAGTCGGTCTCGATCTCGTTGATCGCCGCGAGGATCTGCCACGGGATGCCGTACTGCATGCCGGCGGCCTGGTAGATCGGGAGCAGGAACGGCGGGATGCGGAACTGCTCGATGAAGAAGTTCGGCACGCCGGCGGGCGCGTCGAGCGTCGGCGCGACGGTGAAGCCGACCGTGTCGGGCGTCGGCTGGGCGCCGTCGTCCTGGATCGGCGTGTCGGGCGTCTCGCCGACGGTCGCGGTGCCGTCGCGGTTGGCGTCGGTCAGCGCGGGGTCGTCGGTCGTCGTGGCGCCTCTGCGGACGGCCTTGGACGGGCTCTTGCCCTTGCCTCTGCCCTTGACGACGCCGCCGACCGCGGAGGGCTGGGTCGTCGTCGGAGTGGGGGTGGTCGCGGTGCCGGTGCCGGTCGTCCCGGTGCCGGTCGTGGCGGTCCCGGTCCCGGTCGTCGTGCCGGTGGTCGGCGGGGTCGTCGACGTCGACGGCGTCGTCTGGGTCGACGGGGTCGTCTGCGTCGCGGGCGGAGCGGTCTGCGCCTGGGTCGCCGTCGTGGCGGGCAGCTCGACGGAGCCGAGGTCGACGACGGAGACGACCGGGAGGCCGAGGTTCGGCAGGATGCTCTTGTCGACCGTGGTGCCGGGCGGGACGTCGACGGTCAGCGTCACCTGCTTGCCGCCCAGCAGGTTCACGAGGACGCTCCGCTTCTCCGCCGAGGCGTCAGCGGCAAGCCCACCCATGATGAGTGCCGTGCCCGCGGCGAGCGAGGCGATGCGCAGCTTCGTTGCCTTCATCGAACCGACTGTCTCCTCCCGCACGGCCGCCCGAGCGGCCACGTCACACGGTCGTCGTGACGACGACCGCACCGGAAGCTACCTGCTGTTCTGGACGTTTGCAAAGAAGAACCCGCGTGTTTGCTATTGCGTTCCAAGGCACCTGCTGCGGCACGGCACCATCGGCGCCGATCTGCAGCCACTTGAGTACCACAGGGTCTGCGAGCAGAGGGTAACCAAGGCGTTTAACCGCCCCATAAGCGCGACGTCTCGGCGTTCTCGCAGCCGATCGGGGCGATCGCGGGCACGGCAGGGCCTCCAACCGCTCCACCTGCCCGTTCCGCGCTGATGCCATGCGCGGCTGCAAGCGGTCCTGCAGCAGCGGACCTCCGCGGCCGTCGACCGGCGGGAAGGGCCGGGTCCCTGCGCTAGTCTCGGCCGCGTTCGCGCCAGACCGACCGCAGAGGACCGACCCCATGACGACCGACACCTCCGCCGACGGCCTCCGAGCCCGCATCTCCAGACAGGGCGAGGACGCGCTCGGCAAGCTCGCGCAGGAGCTGCTCGAGAGCCCCTTCATCACCGGCGCGCTGACGCGGGCCTTCGACGCCCGCGAGAAGGCGGCGGCCGCGCAGGAGGTGGCGATGGGCGCGCTCAACCTGCCCTCCGCGGCCGACCTGGAGAAGCTGACGCGCCGCGTCCGCTCCGTCTCGCAGCGCCTGGAGGGGATCGAGGACGTGCTCGACCGCGTCGAGCAGCGCGTCGAGGTGCTCGGCGGCACCGCCGCGATCGACGAGCGGCTCGACGCCATCGACGCGCAGCTGACCTCGCTCGCGACGCAGCTGTCGCGCCTCGCCGACCAGCTGACGCCGTCTGCGGCGCAGCCCGTCGTGACCTCCGCGGCGCAGTCGAGCAGACCGTCGCGCACGCGCGCCGCGGCCGCCAGAAGACGCGCGGCGGCGAGAAGAACGGCCGCCAGAAGAGCCTGAGCCGGCAGCGCCCCTGTCAGGTGGCAGGGGCGCGCACGCGCGTGAGGCGCCGCGCGCCGCCGCTCAGGAGAGCGCTGCGACGGCGAGGCGGCCGACGCGGATCGCCGCGGCCTCCATCGCCTCGGCGTCGATGCGGCCGCGCTGCGGTCCGAGCAGGTCGCTGACGACGAGCGCGCAGGCGGTCCGGACCCCGCGCAGCGCGCCGAGCTGGAAGAGCGTCGCGGTCTCCATCTCGATCGCGAGCGCGGCGCGCGGCGGCGGGTCGGCGTGCTCGCCGGCCGGGTCGTAGAAGAGGTCGGTCGTGACGACCGCGCCGCGGCGGGCGCCGCCGTCGGCCTCCGCGGCCGTCTCCAATGCCGCCGTCAGCGCCGCGT
>JAEXXR010000377.1 GCA_023405705.1 Actinomycetes bacterium | reverse complement strand
CTCGTCGGGCCGCTGATGGCCGGCCTCGGCAGCGACCTGCTGCCGCGCACGGGCGACGCCGCCGAGCTGCTCGGCGTCCGCCTCCACCGGCTCGACGCCGCGATCGAGCACGCGCTCGGCGAGTGGGAGCGCGACGAGCCGCTGGCGGCCCGCTGAGGGCGCGCACGCGGCCGCTGAGGCCTGTCCTGCGCGCTGAGGGGTAGGGTGGCGGCCATGACGGTCGTCCGCACCGCGATCGAGATCGCCGCAGCGCCCGAGCGCGTGTGGGAGGTCGTGATGGACCCGCGCAGGCTCGCCGACTGGGTCACGATCCACCGCTCGCTCGGCGACGCGCCCGCGCAGCTGCGACGCGGCTCGACCTTCGAGCAGGTGCTGACGCTGCGCGGCGCGCACCTCCACGTCGAGTGGACGGTCGAGCAGCTCGACCCGCCGCGCAGGGCCGTGTGGCACGGCAAGGGCCCGGTCCACTCGCACGCCGCGATCGTCTACGAGCTCGAGCCGCTCGCGGACGGCGGCACCCGCTTCGGCTACACGAACGAGTTCAAGACGCCCGGCGGCCCGCTCGGCGCGGTCGCCGGCCGCGTGCTCGTCGGAGGCCTCTCCGAGCGCGAGGCGCAGCGCTCGCTCCAGCGGCTGAAAGGTCTGCTGGAAGCCGCTTGACGGTGACGTCCGGCGACCGCCGCGTTGGTGAGACAACGAGGACCGATTCGTCACTTGACGTCAATGCAGGTCGTCCGGGATGGAGACGACCACCTGATTTCACAAGTTCGGTGAACCCTGGTGACGGCACGCCGCGCTAAGATCCGGATCAGCCGGCTGAACCACCTGGAGCGGCCGGCGAGTGAACATGACGTAGGGGGAATTCAGGGGGCCTTCGCGACGCGGCTCGTACCAGGCGCGCATGTCGTGACGGTTGCGGTTTTTCCACCCTCCGCACAGTCGACGAGGAGAAAGGACCGGATACGACGTGGCTGACTTTCTCGATGCCAAGGTGAAGGAGATCGAGGGGCGTCTCAGAGAGCTGCGCCCGCTGCTGGAGGAGTACCACCGCCTGGAGGCGGCCGCGGCCGCGCTCAACGGCGTGGAGACGCATCCGCCGCGCGGACGCGTCCGCGGCGCGGCGGCGGCACGCTCCAACGGCAACGGCGGCAGCCGTCGCGGCAGGCCTCGCGGCGCACGCGGCGAGAACACGCGCGCGGCGCAGGCGGTCGAGCTCGTGCGGACCCGCCCCGGCATCACGATCCCCGAGCTCGCAGAGCACATGGGCATCAAGCCCAACTACCTCTACCGGATCCTTCCCCAGCTGGAGGAAGAGGGCAAGGTCCGGCGAGACGACAAGGGGTGGCTGCCGGCCTGACGGCTCCCCTTCGCCGCAGGCCCCGCGGCGCATCGGCGCGACCCCTCCGCGCCGATGCTCCCCGACCCGTCCGGTCGGGGCGGCCCGCCCCGGGGGCCGCGCCCGGCCGTCTCGCTCAGCCCTCGATCAGGCCGAGCTGCTTGATCGCCTCGCGCTCCTCGACCAGCTCGTTCGCGCTGGCGTCGATGCGGGCGCGCGAGAAGTCGTCGATCTCCAGGCCCTGGACGATCTCGTAGCTGCCGTCGCCCTTGCAGACGCAGGGGAACGAGCTGATGATGCCCTCCGGCACGCCGTAGGAGCCGTCGGACGGCACCGACATCGAGACCCAGTCGCCGTCCGGCGTGCCGAGCGCCCAGTCGTGGACGTGGTCGATCGCGGCGTTCGCCGCCGACGCCGCGCTGGAGGCGCCGCGCGCCTCGATGATCGCCGCGCCGCGCTTGGCGACCGTCGGGATGAAGTCGCTCTCCAGCCACGCCTGGTCGTTCACCAGCTCGGCCGCGTTCTGGCCCTTCACCTTCGCGTGGAAGAGGTCGGGGTACTGGCTGGCGGAGTGGTTGCCCCAGATCGTCATGTTGGTGATGTCCTTCACCGCCGTGCCGGTCTTCTTCGCCAGCTGTGCGATCGCGCGGTTGTGGTCGAGGCGCGTCATCGCGTGGAAGCGCTCCTTCGGCACGTCCGGCGCGTTGCTGGCCGCGATCAGCGCGTTCGTGTTGGCGGGGTTGCCGACCACGAGCACCTTGATGTCGTCGGCGGCGTGCGCGTTGATCGCCTGGCCCTTCGGCTTGAAGATGCCGCCGTTGGCCTCCAGCAGGTCGGCGCGCTCCATCCCTCTCGAGCGCGGGCGGGCGCCGACGAGCAGCGCGACGCCGGCGCCGTCGAAGGCGACGTTGGCGTCGTCGGTCGCCTCGATGCTGTGCAGCAGCGGGAAGGCGCAGTCGTCGAGCTCCATGATCACGCCCTCGACCGCTCTCAGCGCCGGGGTGATCTCCAGCAGCCGCAGCGACACGGGCTGGTCGGGCCCGAGCAGCGCGCCGCTGGCGATGCGGAACAGGAGGGCGTAGCCGATCTGACCGGCGGCGCCGGTGACGGCGACGCGGACGGGGCTCTTCTCGCTCACGGTAGGTCGACCTTTCTCCGAGGGGTGATGGTCTGTCGAGTCGTCGAATCGGGTGCGGCGGCCCCGCGGGGCCGGCGGCGATGCTATCGCCGGGCGGCCGGCGGCGCGTCTGTCCGTCAGACAATCGCCGTGCCCGGAGCTGCCGGCGGGCGCCGCGGAGCCGTGCGCGCCCGCCCGCCGACCGCCCTCCTGCCCGCTCAGTCGAGGCCGTAGAGCGGCCCCAGCTTGCCGCGCAGGTAGTCGGCGAACGGCTGCACGGCGATCGGGCCGCCGGCGACCCGCTGCACCAGCTCCTTGGGCGGGAGCTTGCGGCCGTGGCGGTGGAGCCTCTCGCGCAGCCACTCGCGCAGCGGCGCGCCGTCGCCGGCCGTCAGCGCCGCCTCCAGGTCAGGCACCTCCGCGAGCGCCCGCTCCCACACCTGCGCGGCGATCAGGTTGCCGAGCGCGTAGGTCGAGAAGTAGCCGATCTCGCCGGCCGACCAGTGGACGTCCTGCAGGACGCCGTGGGCGTCGTCGGGCACGTCGACGCCGAGGTACTCCTTCATGCGCGCGTTCCACGCCTCGGGCAGGTCCGCGAGCGCGATCGTGCCGGCGATCATCTCCCGCTCCAGCTCGAAGCGCAGGATGATGTGGAGGCCGTAGGTCGCCTCGTCGGCCTCGACGCGGATCAGCGACGGCGAGACCTTGTTCACCGCGCGGTAGAAGCCGTCGGCGTCGACCGTCGCGAACTGCTGCGGGAAGATCTCCTGCAGGCGGCCGTGGAGGAAGCCGGCGAACGGCCGCCCGCGGCCGACGACGTTCTCCCACAGGCGGCTCTGCGACTCGTGCAGGCCGAGCGAGGCGCCCGAGCCCAGCGGCGTGCGCGCCAGCTCCGGCGCGACGCCCTCCTCGTAGAGGCCGTGGCCCATCTCGTGGATCGCGCCGTACAGCGCGGTGCCGACGTAGCCGCGGTCGTAGCGGGTCGTCAGCCGCACGTCGGTCGGGCCGAAGCTGGTCGCGAACGGATGCTCGGCGACGTCGAGCCGCCAGCCGGCCGGCGACCAGCCGAGCCGCTCCAGCACGCCGCGCACCAGCCGCTCCTGGCCGGCCGGGTCGAAGTCGCCGTGCAGCGGCCCGGCGTCGACGGCGTCGGCGCGCTGCGCGACGGAGGCGATCAGCGGCACCAGCTGCCCGCGCAGCTCGTCGAAGAGGGCGGCGACCTCGGCCGTCTTCATCCCCTCCTCGTAGTCGTCGAGCAGGACGTCGTAGGGGTCGTCGAAGCCGTCGTCCTCGAACAGCTCGACGTAGCGCCGCTTCAGCTCGACGTTCTTCTCCAGGTACGGCAGGAAGGAGGCGTAGTCCGATCTCTCGCGCGCGAGGACCCACGCCTGGTGGCCGAGCGCGCCGGCGCGGGCGATCTCGACCGCCAGCTCGCCGGGGACGCGCTTCGCCTTCTCGTAGTCGCGCCGCGCGACGCGGATCAGCGCGGCGTCGTCGGAGTCCGGATCGGCGTCGCGCAGCCGCTCCTCCTCGCCCTCCAGCTCGCCGAGCAGGCGGCCGATCGCGTCGTCGGTGAAGCGCTCGTGGATCACGCCGGAGAGCGTCCCGAGCTGCTCGGCGCGGATCGCGTTCGCGCGCGGCGGCATCATCGTCTGCTGGTCCCAGCCGAGCAGGCCCGCGGCGCTGCTGAGGTCGGCGATCTCGGCGAGCCGCTGGCGCAGCTCCTGCAAAGCCTGGGTCATGGGCCTCCTCGGGCGGTCGGGTCCGCGCTGACGCGGTGTCTGCGCTGTGCCACCATTCCAGCATGTTCGGCCGCTCCGGCTCGATCCAGCTCGCCCGCCTCTTCGGCATCCGCGTGGGGGTCGACTTCAGCTGGTTCGTCATCCTCTTCATCGTCATCTTCTGGCTCTCCGACGAGTTCCAGCGCTCGCTCGGCGGCTCGCAGACAGAGGCCTACGTGACCGCGGTGATCAGCGCGCTGCTGCTGTTCGCCTCCGTGATCGTGCACGAGCTCGGCCACGCGCTCACCGCGCGGCGGCACGGGATCGAGGTCGCCGGGATCACGCTCTCGCCGCTCGGCGGCTTCGCGATGATGAGCCGCGAGAGCCGCACCCCGCGCGAGGAGCTGGAGGTCGCCGGGGCCGGGCCGCTGGCGACCTTCGGGATCCTCGTCCTGTGCGTGTTGCTCGGAGTCGTCGTCTACGGCCCGGGCACGTTCACCGACGCCGCGACGCTGCAGGGCGACGTCACGACCACCCCGCTGTCGCTGACGCTCGGCTGGCTGGTGACGATGAACCTGATCGTGCTCGTCTTCAACCTGATCCCGGCCTTCCCGCTCGACGGCGGCCGGATCGCGCGCGGGCTGGTGTGGAAGCTGACGGGCGACCGCGAGAAGGGCTCGCGCGCCGCGGCGCGGCTCGGCCAGGGCTTCGGGATCGTGCTGATGGGCCTCGGCGCGTGGGCGCTGATCGACTTCGACCCGTTCATCGGCATCTGGTGCCTGCTGGTCGGCTTCATGATCAGCGGCTCGGCGCGCGCGCTGCTGGCGCAGACGGTCTTCACCGAGCGGCTGGAGGACGTGCGCGTCGCCGACATCATGGACGAGCAGCCCGTGAGCGTCCCGGAGGCGCTCAGCGCCGACCGCGCGCTCGACGAGTTCTTCCTGCGCTACCGCTGGCCGTGGTTCCCCGTCGTCGACGGCGCCGGCCGCTTCGTCGGCGTGCTGCGCGAGGAGGGCGCGCGCGACGCGATCGAGTCGGGCAGGCCGGTGATCCCGGTCGCCGAGCTGATGGAGCGCGACGGGCGCGACGGCTGGCAGATCGACGAGGACCGCTCGCTGCGCGAGCTGCTCGACGCCGAGGGCCTGCGGACGCTCGGCGCGATCATGGCCGTCGACCGCGCGGGCGTGCTGCGCGGCGTCGTCACGGTCGGCCGCCTGCGCCGCGCCGTCCAGGCCGCCGTCGCGAAGCCGTAGCTGCGCCGGCTCGCGGCGTCGTCCCCGCCCGCCGCCCGCTCGGTCGCCGAACGCGCCCCACTCGCCGCGGCCCGCGATTGTCCCCATCCGGGGGCGCTCGCGAAACCACTCACCACTTTGCGGTGACACCATGTGGCATCTGCCACCAACTCCGCTCTAGGCTGGCAGCCATGCCAGCTCACGACGTGCTGATCATCGGCGCGGGCCTGGCCGGCCAGCGCGCAGCGCTCTCCGCCGCACAGGCGGGCGCTTCGGTCGCGATCGTGAGCAAGGTCCACCCCGTGCGGTCGCACTCGGTCGCCGCCGCCGGCGGCATCAACGCGGCGCTCAACCCCGGCGACTCGTGGGAGTCGCACGCCTTCGACACCGTCAAGGGCTCCGACTACCTCGGCGACCAGGACGCGATCGAGATCATGTGCCGCGCCGCGCCCGACGAGATCCTCTGGCTGGAGCACGCCGGCGTCACCTTCCACCGCGACGACGCCGGCCGCCTCGGCACGCGCGCCTTCGGCGGCGCCTCGGCCGCGCGCACCTACTACGTCGCCGACATCACCGGCCAGGCGATCCTGCACGTGCTCTACGAGCAGCTGATGAAGCACCACGAGCGCGTCCACCGCTACGAGGAGTGGTTCACGACCGAGCTGGTGCAGGACGACGGCGGGCGCTGCTGCGGCGCGATCGCGCGCGACATCCGCAGCGGCCATCTGGAGACGTTCGACGCGAAGGCGGTGATCCTCGCCTCCGGCGGCGCCGGCCAGGTCTTCCGGCCGACGACCAACGCGCTGATCTGCACCGGCGACGGGATGGCGCAGGCGTACCGGATCGGCGCGCCGCTGATGGACATGGAGATGATCCAGTACCACCCGACGACGCTCGCGGAGAACGGCTTCCTGATCACCGAGGGCGCCCGCGGCGAGGGGGCGCAGCTGTTCAACGCGCAGGGCGAGCGGTTCATGGAGCGCTACGCGCCGAACAAGCTCGAGCTGGCCTCGCGCGACGTCGTCTCGCGCGCCGAGCAGACCGAGATCGACGAGGGCCGCGGCTTCCCCGACGGCACGATCGCGCTCGACATCACGAAGGTCCCGCGCAAGCGGACGCTGGAGGCGCTGCGCGAGATCGTCAACATCGGCCGCGACTTCGCCGGCGTCGACATCACGCGCGAGCCGATCCACATCAAGCCGGGGATGCACTACATCATGGGCGGGGTGCGGGCCGACGTCGACGGCCGCACGCCGGTGCCCGGGCTGTACGCGGCCGGCGAGGTCGCGTGCGTCTCGGTCCACGGCGGCAACCGCCTCGGGGCCAACTCGCTGCTCGACACGCTGATCTTCGGCCGCCGCGCCGGCGAGCACGCCGCGCACCACGCGCTCGGCCATCCGCTCCACCGGATCGGCGCCGCGCGGCTGCACGACGCACAGGCGGAGATCGACGCGCTCGTCGCGCGCGAGCCCGCTCCCGGCGCCCGCCGCGTCTCGCAGCTCAAGCAGGAGCTGGGCGAGACGATGAACCGGCACGTCGCGGTCTACCGCGACGCCGCCGGCCTCGCGGCCGCCGCCGAGGTCGTCGGACGACTGAAGGAGGAGGCGCCGCGCGCGGCGATCGACGACAAGGGCACCGTCTTCAACCAGGACGTGATCGCCGCCTTCGAGCTCGGCTACCTGCTCGACGTCGCGGAGGCGATCGTGCTGGCGGCGCAGGAGCGGCGCGAGTCGCGCGGAGCGCAGTTCCGCGTCGACTTCCCCAGACGCGACGACGCCGGCTGGCTGCACCACATCACCGTCTCGCGCAACGGCCACGACGCGCCGCGGGTCGGCACCGCGCCGGTCGCGATCACGCGCTGGCAACCGCAGGAGAGGACGTACTGAGATGGCCGACTACACGCTGAGAGTGCGGCGCTTCGACCCGCAGACGCACGCGGGCCCGTACTGGCAGGAGTACGCCGTCGCGCTGGAGCCGCACCGCTCGGTGCTCGACGCGATCCTGACCGCCAAGGGCGAGCAGGACGGCTCGCTCGGGATCCGCTGCTCCTGCCGCGCCGCGATCTGCGGCTCCTGCGGCGTGCGCGTCGACGGCAGACCGGCGCTCGCCTGCAACACCCACCTGCGCGACGCCGTCGACCGCGTCGACGGGACCACCGTCACCGTCGAGCCGATGGGCAACATGCCGGTGCTGAAGGACCTGATCGTCGACATGGACGCCGTCCACTGGCGCAAGATCCGCCGCGTCACGCCGTGGCTGCTGAACAGAAGACCGGTGCCCGAGCGCGAGTACGTCGTCCCGCACGAGGACATGGTCGACGTCACGCAGACGATGGCCTGCATCCAGTGCGGCGCCTGCGTCTCGGACTGCCTCTCGATGGAGGCCGACCCGGAGTTCGTCGGCCCCGCCGCGGCGGCGAAGGCGTACCGCTTCGTCGGCGACCCGCGCGACGCCGAGCAGGAGCAGCGGCTGCGCGACCTCGCCGAGGACCCGCACGGCATCTACGACTGCACCCACTGCTTCATCTGCATCGACGCCTGCCCCAAGGGCGTCGCGCCGATGAGCCAGATCATGCGGCTGCGGCGGATCGCCGGCAGCGACCACCACATCGTCGACCGCAACAACGGCGAGCGCCACGAGGAGGCGTTCACGACGCTCGTGCACGACTACGGCCTGCTGCACGAGGCCGAGCTGCTGCCGCGCTCCTACGGCGGCAACTCGTGGTTCGGCAAGTTCCACCCCGCCGCCGGACTGGAGCTGGTCGACTCGCTGCCGGCGATCGCGCGGGCGATCGCGCACCGCAAGGTCAAGCCGATGCAGGCGCTGCGCGGTCACAGACTGGCGAGAAGGGACCTCGACGCCGTCCGCAGGATCTTCGACGTGGTCGAGGGCAGACAGAGACGGTACGAGCTCAACCTGTACCTGTCGGGCACCGAGGAGGAGGCACCGTCGCCATGAAGGTCGCCTACTGGCCGGGCTGCGTCAGCCGCGGCTTCACCCCGGAGCTGCACGGCTCGATGGAGGCGGTCGCGCCGCTGCTCGGGCTCGAGCTGGTGCCGCTCGACCGCGCCTCCTGCTGCGGCGCCGGCGTGATCGCCGAGCACAACCAGGAGCTGGCCGACACGCTCAACGCGCGCACCTTCGCACTCGCCCAGCAGGTCGAGGGCGCCGAGCTGATGATGAACATCTGCTCGACCTGCCAGGGCGCCCAGAGCGAGTGCCAGGAGCGGCTCGACGCGAGCGCCGGCTACCGCGCCCGCGTCAACGAGACGCTCGCCGAGGCCGACCCCGGCCTCAGCTACGAGAAGGGCCTGACGAACAAGAACCTGCTGTGGCTGCTGGTCGAGGAGATCGGCCTCGACGCGCTGCGCGCGAAGGTCAGACGACCGCTGAGGAACCTGCGCGTCGGCCCCTTCTACGGCTGCTACATCGTCCGCCCGCGCGCCCGTCTCGGGATCGATCGCGACCACCCGCGCGACCGCTACCTGCACGACGTGATCGAGGCGCTCGGCGGCACCGTGATCGACTACGCCGGCACCTACAAGTGCTGCGGCTTCCCGATCGTGACGATGAACAAGGCCGCCTCGCTGAAGCAGGCCGGCACCCATCTCGGCGACGCGATGGACGCCGAGGCCGACTGCCTCGTCGTCCCCTGCCCGCTTTGCCACCTCAACCTCGACCTGCAGCAGCCGCTGGCCGCCAAGGTCGTCGGGCGGCCGCTGGCGATGCCGGTCCTGCACCTGCCGCAGCTGCTGGGGCTGGCGCTCGGCCTGGAGCCCGCGCAGCTGGCGCTCTCCAAGCACGTCGTGCGACCGACGTCGGTGATCGACTGGTCGGCGGCGGTGGTCGGCGCGCCGGCGCCGGTGTGACTGGCGGGGCGGGCCGCGCATCGCGGCGCGCGTTCGGCGCGCCGCGGTCGAGCCTGCCCTAGACCACGTCCGAGCGGCCCAGCAGCGCCGGGACCGTCATCAGCATGATCTTGAGGTCGAGCCAGAGGCTCCAGTTCTCGATGTAGTAGTTGTCCCACTCGACGCGGTCGGCGAGCGAGGTCTGCCCACGCAGGCCCTGCACCTGCGCCCAGCCGGTCAGGCCGGACTTCACGCGGTGGCGGTCGCCGTAGCGGTAGATGTCCTCCTCGAAGGTGCGCACGTAGCTGGTGCGCTCCGGCCGCGGGCCGACGAGCGACATGTCGCCGCGCAGGACGTTGACCAGCTGCGGCAGCTCGTCGAGCGAGGTGCGGCGGAGGAACTCCCCGACCTTGGTGCGGCGGTCGACGCCCTCTATCCCGCCCGGCGCCATCCCGGCCGTCGGCACGAACTCCTCCGACTTCTCCGCGATCCGCATCGAGCGGAACTTGAGCATGTCGAACTCCGTGCCGTCGAGCCCGACGCGCCGCTGGCGGTAGAGGATCGGTCCCGGCGAGCTGAGGCGGACCGCCAGCGCGATGATCCCCAGTATCGGCGCGACCGCGACCATCCCGACGGCCGCGACGAGGCGGTCGATGCCGTACTTGATCGAGAACTGCCACCCCTTCGGGTCGACCAGCGCGCCGCGCAGCAGCGGGATGCCGCCGAGGTGCTCGACCATCACTCTGTTGTTGACCTCCTCGAACAGCCGCGGCACGACCGCGACCTCGACGCCCAGCTCGCGGCAGCGGCGTATGAGGCTCAGCATCACCGCGTGCGGCGCCGTCGAGAAGGTGATGATCACCTGGTCGACGTGGTGCTCGTGGACGACCTCCTCGAGGTCCCAGCTGGCCCCGAGCACCGGCAGCCTGTCATCTCTCTCCGCCTCGATCAGCGGGTCCTTGTCGAGGAAGCCGACCGGTCGCAGACCCAGCTCGGGCCGCTCCATCAGGCGGTGGGCGATCAGGTGCCCGACCGTGCCGGAGCCGACGATCAGCGTGTTGAAGCCGCTCTCGCCGCGGCGCAGCGCGCGGCGCCGGTCGTAGGTCAGCCCGACACGGCCGGCGCCGAGGAAGACGAGCGCGAAGACCCACATGCGCAGCGTCTGCTCGGTCAGCTGCGCGTCGTCGGCGATCAGCGCGCGCGTGAAGGTGAGGATCATCGCGGCGATCGAGGTCGCGGCGAAGATCCGCGCCGTCGTGTCGATCGGCGTCTCCTGCAGGCGCACGGCGTAGAAGCCGCGACCCTGGAGGATCAGCAGCGTCGCGATCGCGTAGCCGGCGCCCCATGCGAAGTCCGACGGCTGGTTGGGTCCGGGCGCCGCCGCGACGGCGACCGCCACCGCGAGCAGCAGCATCGCCGAGTCGGCGATGCGATAGGTGCGCAACCGCTGCTGACGGATCAGCTTGCGTCGATCGGTCGCGGCAGGCACGCGGCCACGATCGGTCTGCACCTCACGAAGTTGTTCGCCGAGGAACGAAAACACAGGTCTCTAGTGCCTCTTCGGCAGATGCGCTCGCGTCCATGAGCACGAGAACGAGCGTGGCGCCTGCAGATGGTACGGATGCAGGCGCACCCTCGTCCGACGGCGTGCTGCCGCGAACGTTCGTCCCGACCGCCGGCCGCAGCTGCGACCGGCGGGATTTCAGAGCGCCGCCGCCTCAGCTGAGGGGGCGAGCGAAGCGGCGCAGGCCCACGCCGACGCCGACGAGCACGATGCCACCGACGGCCAGAAGGCCGAGGTCGAGGCCGGTGAACGGCAGGGAGCCGCTGTCCGACACCTGCACCTGAGCTGCGGGGGCCGGCGTGTCACGGACGACGGTTCCACCGTCGTTGCCACCGCCGTTGTTCCCACCGCCGTCGGAGACCGCGCCGAGAATGCCGCCACCGTTGCCGCCGTAGGCGTCACCAACCGCACTCTGACCATAGGCCGGAGCCGCCGCGAAGCAGGCAACTGCGACCACCGCCACGATCAAGGCGAGTCGCTTCATCGAACCAATCCTTCCATCCTTGTACAGGCCGGTCGAAGCGCGCTCATTGCGCCCCAAACCTGCTTATCACGTGCAATAGTGGCGAATTGCGCCTCAAAGTAGCATCTTTGGAACGGAGCCACAACCAGCCCTCCGGCGCTCATACCGGTCGGATACGGTCTGCGGAGGGGGTCAGGAGCCGCTGGTCAGCGCCCGCACGTCCTCACGCAGCCAGGCGAACGCCTGTGCGGCGTCGAGTGGTCTGCGCCCCTCGACGCGTCTGAGCGCCTCCGCGACAAGCGCGTCGCCCGGATTGAGCCGGTTGGCGGCGACGTAGTCCGCGCGCGCGGCGGCCCGCTCGCCCAGCTCGCTCTCCGCGAGGCCGCGGCCGAAGTGGGCGAACCAGTCGTCTGGGTCACGCGCGACGGCGCGGTCGAAGCGGATCCGCGCCGTGCGCGCGTCGCCGTTCTCCAGCGCGATCACGCCGGCGAACAGGTCGGCGCGGGCCGACAACGGGTTGAGGCCGGCGGCGCGGTCGAGCCGCTCCAGCGCCGCGGCCGGATGGGCGCTCCAGTTCGCGGAGGCGTCGTCGATGTCGCGCTCGGCGAGGTACGGGAGCACGAGCACGACGGCGGCGAGCAGCGCGAGGC
>JAEXXR010000244.1 GCA_023405705.1 Actinomycetes bacterium | reverse complement strand
GCGGCGCGCCGGTCGCCCCCGAGCCGAACGCGGTCGGCTTTCTGCGCCCGACGCGCTCGTAGACGGCCTCCGGCACCGCGGTCGGGTCCTTGTACATCGTCCACTGGCACTTGAGGCCGCGGTCGGGGTCGGCCGCGTCGGCGGCGTAGACCGGCGGGTCGACGACGCGCACCGGGTAGCCGAAGCGGTCGATCGGCATCTCCTCCATCAGCACGATGCAGTGGGAGCAGTAGTGGCAGACGCCTCTCTGGAAGTGGTTCCACGAGTGCGGCTCCTCGGAGACCGACCAGTTGTAAGGCTCCTGCATCCGCGGCGGGGTGCCCTCGATCGTGTCGCCGCGCAGCGTGCGCCCGCCCGAGCCGCAGGGGTCGAAGCGCAGGACGTAGCGGTCGTCGTCCTCGAACAGCTCGAAGTCGCCGGTGCGCTCGGGGCCGACGAGGTGGCCGCGCATCGCCTCGCAGGCGACCAGCATCAGCGCCTCCAGGCCCTCGTCCCACGGGTGCTTGTCGATGTCGAACTTGTCGTAGCGCCAGGCGAACAGCGGCAGCAGCACGCGCTCGTACATGCGCCCGATCGCCGCCTCGCCCAGCTCGGAGACGACCGCGCTCATCAGCCCGTAGGTGTGGTCGACGTCGCGGTCGTGGCAGCGCCGCCACGTCTCCTTCGTCAGCTCCAGCTGCTCCAGCGCGGCCGCGCGCTCGCCGCGGTGCGCCATCCCGACGAGCGTCTCGACGTGGCCGAGGAAGGCGTCCCAGACGCGCCGCGAGACGAACGGCGTGCCGTCGGGCAGGTCGAGCTTCGACTGGATCTGCGCGTCGATCTCGGCGACCTTCTCGGCGGCGACGCCGCTGTCGCGCAGGAAGCCGCGCAGGTCGGCGATCCACTGGCGGTAGAGGGTGAAGCAGACGTCGGCCTCGTCGACCATGTAGTTGGCGAGCTGCGCCGCCTCGCTCCAGCGGTCGCGCCCGAGCGCCTCCTGGATCTTGCGGTACGTCGAGACCTTCTGGTCCTCCCACGTGCCGAGGCGGATGCGGCGCCCGACGATCTCGGAGAACTCGATCCGCGAGGGCCCTTCCGTCGCGGCGCTCACGCCGCGCCCGCCACGACCGCGCCGGCGGCCTGCGCCAGCCCGTCCGGGTAGTCCCACGAGCGGCCGTCGATCGCGGCCTGCAGGCGGTCGCGCAGCAGGACCGTCTCGGAGACGTTGTCGCACTCGTCGCAGCGCTCCCAGTCCGACCAGACGTACTCGACCGCGAGCCAGCCGTCGTAGCCCTGCTCCCGCATCGCGGCGACGACGCGGCCGTAGTCGATCGCGTTGTCCTTCAGCCCGATCTGCATCCGTCTCGGCGCCGCGCCGCGCGCGTGGAAGTGGCGCGAATGGGCGATCAGCGGCTCGATCTCGGAGTCGGGGATGCCCTGGTAGGTGAAGTGGCCGTAGTCGAGCGTCAGCTCCAGGCCGGGCGTCAGCTCGACCAGCCGCGCCGCCTCCGCCGGGGTCGCGATGTTGGAGCCGAGGTGCGGCTCGACGGAGAGGCGGATGTCGCGGCCGCGCGCCTCGTCGACCCGCCACGCCAGCTCCCTGGCGCTGCGCTCCAGGCCGGTGTCGTGGTCCTCCTCAGGCCAGTCGACCCCCGGCAGCAGCGTCATCCCTCTGGCGCCGATCCGCTCGGCGAAGTCGAGCGCGAGGCGGAAGATCTCGGCGGCCTCGCCGCGCTGCGCGGCGTCCGGGTGGTTGGGCGCCATCGTCTCGAAGTCGGTCCAGGGGATCAGGAAGAGGTCGGCGACCTCGATCCCCGCCCCCTCGACGTTGGCGCGGACGCGGTCGGCCCAGCCGGCGACGTCGCCTCTGATCACCTCCGGCCGGATGTGGGAGCGGTTGCCCATCAGGCCGATGTCGATCCCTTCCAGGCCGAGCATCGCCGCCAGCCGGCAGACGTCGGCGTGGGCCAGCAGGGGGAACGAATGGTCGCCACAGGCGAGCCGCATGAGGTCTCCTCCTCGATCGTCCAGCGAATGCGCCGCCGGATGGGGTGAACGGTGAATTTCACCCACCGGCGAAAGCGTCTCGGTTACGATACCGGAAGCGGTTCCAGGACTGCAAGGCAATCGGAGGCGCTCGCGCGCCGCCAACGGAGAGGATGAGGGATGCAGCGATTCTGCTTCACGTTCGAGATCCGCGAGGGCGCGGGCGACGAGTACAAGCGCCGCCACGACGAGATCTGGCCCGAGCTGGTCGAGGCGATCAAGGCCGGCGGGATCTCCAACTACTCGCTCTTCCGCCGCGGCACGCAGGTGATCGCCTACTGCGAGTGCGAGCCCGACGCCGCGACCGCCTTCGCGAAGGTCGGCGCGAACGAGGCCAACACGCGCTGGTCGGAGTGGTTCGAGGACATCATCGTCTCGCTCGCCGACGCCGACGGGAACCTCTACGAGGCCGAGGAGGTGTGGCATCTCGACTGAGGGCAGCGCGCCCGCCTTCCTCGCCGGCCTCCACCACGTCGGCGCGAGCGTCGCCTCGCTCGACGACGCGCTCGCCTTCTGGGAGCCGTTCCTGGGGGCGCCGGCGCGCTTCCGCGGCCTGCTGTCGCGCCCCTACCTCGGCGAGTCGGTCGGCTACCCGGGCGTCGCGATCGAGGCGGCGCTCGTCGACCTGCCCGGCGGCGCGCTGCTCGAGCTGCTCGACTATCAGGTCGCCGAGCGCACGCGGGTCCCCGGCGCGACCGCCAACCCCGGCAACGTCCACCTCTGCCTCCGCGTGCGCGACGCGCGCGCGGCATGGGACCGGGCGGTCGAGCTGGGCGCGCGGCCGGTCCGCGCCGCCGGTCCCGTGACGGTCGACGCGGGCCCCAACGCCGGCGCGCAGGCGGCGTACGTCCGGATCCACGACGACATCTCGCTGGAGCTGTTCCAACCGGCAGCGGAGCGCTGACCTTCGACCGACCTTTTCTGGAAACGCTTCCGATAAGCTCCGAAAAATGAGCAGCGCCAACAGAGGACCGTCCGCGGCCAACGGGGCAGGCCGCAGACGCACGCCGGCAGGGGCCGGACGCGACTCCTCCACGACCGCCGCCCCGCCGGCGCCCGTGCGCCCGCCGATCGGCGCCCGCTCGAGCATGCGCGAGGTCGCCGAGCTGGCGGGCGTCGCGATGTCCTCGGTCTCGCGCGTGCTGTCCGGCCACCCGGACGTCAGCGAGAAGATGCGCGACCGCGTGATGGCGGCCGTCGACCGGCTCGGCTACCAGCCAGACCTGCTCGCGCAGAGCCTGCGGCGCCGCGCGACGCTGTCGGTCGGCTTCGTCGTCGGCGACATCGCCAACCCGCTGCTGGCGGAGATCGTGAAGGGCGCCGAGACGACCCTCCACGAGGCCGGCTACTCGATGCTGCTGGCCAACTCCGAGAACGACCCGACGCGCGACACCGACCACGTCCGCCTGTTCGAGCAGCGCCGCGTCGACGGCCTGCTGCTGTCGCTCGCCTCCGAGGACAACGGCGAGATGGCCGAGCTGCTCGGCGCGCTGGAGACGCCGTCGGTGCTGATCGACCGCGAGCTGCCGGCCGACGCCGGCGCCAGCGCCGTCCTCTCCGACCACCGCACCGGCATGCGCGCTGCGGTCGATCACCTGCTGGAGCTGGGTCACCGCCGCATCGGCCTGGTGCTCGGCCAGCCGATGCGCCCCTCGCGCGAGCGCCGCAGGGGCCTGGAGGAGGCCTACGCGGCGCGCAGGCTGCCGGCGACCTACACCGTCGTCGAGGGCATGCTCGCCCCCGCGCACGGCCGCACCGCGACGCGCCGGCTGCTCGACCAGGACCAGCCGCCGACCGCGATCGTCGCCGGCGGCAACCAGCTGCTGATCGGCGCGCTGGAGGAGCTGCGCGAGCGCGGCATCCGCGTCGGCGAGGAGATGGCGCTCGTCAGCTGCGACGCGATCCCGCTGACCGAGCTGCTGGAGCCGCCGATCGCGGTCATCCGCCGCGACAACCGCGAGATCGGCCGCCAGGCCGCGCTGCTGATGCTGCGCCACATGGCCGGCGAGGAGACGCGCGAGCGCGTCCTGCTGCCGACCGAGTACCTCCCGCGCCCCAGCGCGGCCCCGCCGGCGGCCTAGCGACGGGACGCGTCCCCGCGCGTCCCGACCACCAC
>JAEXXR010000192.1 GCA_023405705.1 Actinomycetes bacterium | reverse complement strand
GGGCCGCTGCCGTAACGGCGGGCACGGCGGCAGCCGCGCCCGCGCCGGTCTACAGAGCCGGCAAGGGGGTGAAGATCAACGTCATGGGGGAGTGGGCGCACCCCGACGACGACACCTCGATCATCGGTCCGTGCGGCGTCTGGAACGACCGCTACGGCACCAAGTGCGGGATCATCATGGTCACGCGCGGCGAGGGCGGCGGCAACGGCGCCGGCACCGAGCTCGGCCCCGCGCTCGGCCTGCGCCGCGAGAACGAGGACCGCGTCGCGCACTACCGCTCCGGCACGGTCGACATCTTCAACCTCGACCGCGTCGACTTCTTCTACAACCTCAGCGCCCCGCTGACCCAGTACTTCTGGAGACAGGACGAGACGCTGCGGCGGATCACGCGGATCATCCGCATGACGCAGCCCGACGTCTACCTCGGCTTCAACCCGACGATCCAGGGCGCCGGCCACGGCAACCACCAGCAGGCCGGCCGCTACATCTGGGAGGGCATGCAGGCCGCGGCCGACCCGACGATGTTCCCGGAGCAGCTGACCGGGCCCGACGCGCTCTCCACCTGGCAGGTCAAGAAGGTCTTCTCCGGCGGCTCGACGGCCGGCACCGGCGGCAACGCGCTCGCCGCGAACTGCACGACCGGCTTCGTCCCGTCCGCGACCAACCACGACACCGTCGCCGGCGTCTGGCTCGGCTACGACTCGCCGTACAGATGGCCCGAGGGCAACGTCCAGGGCAAGCCGGCCGGCACGCCGAAGTCGTGGGCGCAGGTCGCCGCCGAGGGCCGCCTCGCGTACCCGACGCAGAGCCGCACGATGTACCAGCAGGTCGCCGACCCCACCTGCTCGCGCTTCGGGCAGACCTTCGCGACCGTCCCCTTCCAGCCCAACACGGTCGGCGGCAGCGCCAACCCGCTCGCCGGCAAGGACGACGCGATCCTCTACGGCGCCGCCGTCCAGGATCCCGGCGGCCTCCCGCTCGGCACGACCCAGCGGCTGACCTTCTCGCGCTTCTACAACATCCCCGGCCAGTCGTTCGACGCGACCGTGCGGCTGAAGTCCGGCGGCGCGACGATCCCCGCGGGCGACGTCAGACTGACCGTCCCGGCCGGCTGGACCGTCGACAACGCGACGAAGGCGCTGCCGGCGACCTCGTCCTCGACGGAGACGGCGGTCACCTTCACCGTGACGCCGGCCGCGAACGCGACGCTCGCCAACGCGAAGATAAGCGCGCTCGTCACCTCCGGCTCGGCGACCGGCTACACCGACGGCGTCGTGCAGATCGTCTCGCCCGTCGAGGGCCGCCTCGAGCGCTGGGGCACCTGGGCCGAGTACGACGAGTGGGCGGAGAGAACCGCGCCGCTCGCGCGCCGCCTCGGCCGCTCCCTGGCGCTGCAGTCGATCGGCGTCGGCGAGACGAAGAGGCTGACGATCGACGTCCACAACTGGTCGACCGTCGCGCAGAGCGGCGACGTGAGACTGACGCTGCCGTCCAACTTCACCGTCGACCAGGCGACGAAGTCCTACGGCACGCTCGCCGCCGGCGCCGACACGGAGGTCACCTTCGACGTCACCAACACCGACACGAGACTGCCGGCCGACCAGGCGCCGAGAGACGCCGTCTCGATCGAGACGACCTACGACGCGCCGAGCCCCGGCAGCGGCGTCGAGAGAATGACGCTCGCCGTCGTCCCGGTCACGACGATCCCCGAGGCGGCGACCGCCCCGACCGTCGACGGCAGATACACCGCCGGCGAGTACACCGGCGAGAGACTCGACATCGGCCGCTACTGGGAGGGCGGCAAGAGATGCTCGCCCAACGGCGTCGACTGCGGCACCCAGGGCGGCGCAGCGCCCGGCGACCCCAGAACGAGCTGGGCGCAGGTCTCGCACAGAGGTGACGCGCTCTACCTCTGGATCCACGTCCAGGACGACTACCAGGGCTACGCGGTCACCCCGTCGGAGTGCGTCGCGCACTGGCTCGCCGACTCGGTCGAGATCCTGATCGACCCGCGCGGCACCGCCAACGAGTCGATGATGGACACCGCCAACACGTTCAAGCTGGGCGTCTTCCCGTACACGAGAGACCCGGAGAACACGAACGGCAACGGGGTCAACGGCCCCTGCTGGTCGCGCGACGCCGACAACCACCAGGGCTACTCGACCGGTCCGCTCGCCGCGACCGTCGCCGACGGCCCCAACGCCCCCGGCGTCGAGGTCAGATCGACCGCCAGATGGGTCGGCACCAACGAGACGACCGTCGACCACGGCTACACCGGCGGCGGCTACGACCTCGAGGTGAAGATCCCGATGGCGGTGCTGCCGGCCGCGGTCGACCCGGACCGGATGGCGCTCAACATCACCCCCTACGACAACGACAACAACGCCGCGGCGGGCACGACGACGCTGCGCCACATCGACGTCAACCAGACCCGTCTGGCGTGGTCGGCGATCAACGGCGTGCAGGCCGCGCCGTACCGCTGGGGCCATGCGAGAGTGGCGAACTACACGCCGCCGGCCGGCCGTCCGACCACCCCGGACGAGCCGACCGTCTCCAGCTCCAACCTCGACGGCACGACCTCGCCGCAGACGATCGCGCAGTCGGCACGTGACGGCGTCCCGATCGCCGGCCGCACGCCCGCCCCGGCGAGCAACCGCCTGACGATCGGCGACGTGAAGCTGAACGCCGCCGGCGCCGAGCTGGAGATCGGCTCGAGCGGCAGCGGCACGGCTCGCGTCTACCTGTGGAGCGGCCTGACCGGGTCGATCCCCGTCTACACGAGCAGCTGCGCGGCACCGACGGCGGAGACCTCGCTGCGCGACCTCGGCAGCTTCGGCCTCGACGCCTGCAACGTGACCGACGGCGGCTATCCCGCCTGGGGCAGCGACCAGAGCGGTCGCGTCGTCGCCTCGCAGGAGATCGCGGTGACCGCCGGCACGCAGCGCGTGACGATCCCGCTCGACGCCGCCGGCCGCGCGAAGCTCGCCGCCGACGGCACGGCGCTCGTCTCGTACCTGACGCCGGCCGACGAGGTGCAGGCGCTCCAGCTGCCGCTGGCGCAGGCGAAGCTGACCATCGGCGCGGCTGAGGTCTCCGGCGCCGACGGCCCGGCCGAGGTCGAGCTGCGCGCCCGCGTCGCCGGCACGACGCCCTTCCCGGGCGCCGCCACCGGCACCGTGCAGTTCCAGGTCGACGGCGCCGATGTCGGCGCGCCGGTCAAGCTCGACGCGCAGGGCCGCGCCGAGCTGGCCACCGCGGCGATCGACACGCCGCGCGGCCACACGGTCACCGCCCGCTACAGCGGCGACGGCGACTACATGGCGCGCACGGCCAGCTACACCGCCAGAGCGGTTCCGGGCCCGCAGGGTCCGGCCGGCCCGCAGGGTCCCAGAGGCCCGAGCGGAGGGAGAGAGGCGAGAGGGCGCAAGGTCCGCGTCGCCGTCTCCTGCACCGTCGTCAGAGGGCGCACCGTGAAGTGCGTCGTCAGAGAGTCGGGCGCGACGAAGAAGAGCAGCAAGCTCAAGGCGTCGGCGCGGTTCGCGAAGGCCAAGCGGGGCGTCACCCGCACCGCGCGCGGCAAGGTGACGCTGACGCTCAAGTCGGCCAAGCGCGTCAAGCGCGGCCAGAAGGTCGTCGTCACCGTCGTCAAGGACCGCAAGAAGGTCTCGACGACGCTTGCCGCGAGCGGCAAGCGCACGCTGACGATCACGTTCCGGTGAACCCCGGCGGGAGCGGCGGCACGGCCGCTCCCGCCCCGTCGGCCCGCGGGCCCCGGCAGCTGGCCGGGGCCCCGTGCCCGATCTGATAGAAGCCCCCGGACCATGAGCGTTCCGCGCCAGCGTCACACGATCCCGGCCCAGCGGCGGCAGGAGATGCTGCGCGCCGTCCGCGCCAGCCCGATGCACGTCGCCGACCTGGCGCGCAGCTTCGGCGTCTCGGAGATGACGGTCCGGCGCGACCTCGACGCGCTCGCCCGCGAGGGCCACATCGAGCGCGTCCGCGGCGGCGCGGTCCAGGTCAGCGGCGAGCAGTCGTTCGACGAGATCGTGATCGTCCGGCTCGACGCCAAGAACCGCATCGGCGCGGCCGCCGCGGCGCTCGTCGAGGACGGCCAGACGGTGATGGTCGACATCGGCACCACCACGCTTCAGGCCGCCCGCCACCTGCACGGCAGAAAGATCACGGTCGTGACGACGAGCATGGCCGTCTACGACGAGCTCGCCGCCGACGCCGACATCGAGCTGATCCTGCCCGGCGGCCTGCTGCGCCGCAACTACCGCTCGCTCGTCGGCGTGCTGGCCGAGAGCGCGCTGCGCCAGCTCAGAGCCGACCTGCTGCTGCTCGGAACCAGCGGCGTCGACGGCAGCCTCGGCATCTGGGACTCGACGATGGTCGAGGTGCCGATCAAGCGCGCGATGATCGAGGCCTCCGCCGAGGTCGCGCTGCTCGCCGACTCCGAGAAGTTCTCGATGGCCGGCCTCGTCCACGTCTGCGACGCCGACGCCGTCGACCGCATCGTCACCGACGCCCCGCTCGCCCCCGAGCCGGCCGCGATCGCCGACGACCGCGGCATCGACGTCACCGTCGCCTAGCGTCCGGGGAACGCCCTGCCCGGACCGTACTGGATGCCGGGCCCGCGTCTCTGGTCGCCGAGCTTCTCCAGCACTCCGCTCTGCACCAGCGTGCGCAGACGGTAGGCCGCTCCCTGCACGTCCAGATCGAAGAAGATCTGCAGCGTCTTGTTGTCGACGGTGCCGCTCTTGCGCACGTACTCGACGATCTTGCGGTCGATCTCGTCGGCGCTGACGGTTCGGTAGCCGAGCGCGGGGCGCAACTCGGCGAGCGCGCGCGGGCTCAGCTGCCACCGTTGCTGCGGAGAGCGGTCGACGGCGGCGAGCACCTCGACGCCCGGCTCTGCCAGCCGTTCGAGCACGGCCTCCGTCGCGGCCACCCCGCGCTGCAGCAGCGGGGCGAGCTCCCGCGCGGTCACGTACTGCCGGTCGATCAGCGCGAACAGCACCAGCATCGTGTCGACATCGTCCTGGGCGGTGGCCGGAAGCGTCGCCACGAAGCGGGCGACGGCCTGGTTCGGGGCTCCGCCGGTCAGATCGACGCGAACGCTGAAGGGCGGGTCGTCGGTGATCTCCGGCGGTCGCTTCCCGAGCTTGATCATCTCGCGGTACATCCGGTCGACACCGCGGCTGAGCTCCTCGGCGAGACCGAGCTTGTGGGCGATTCCGGCCAGCAGAGCGTTTCGCGGCTTGCTCGGCACGTGGAGGATGTTCGCCGGGGTCACGCCTACGACGAGCGGTCCCGGCGAGACGAACGACAGCACCTGTGGCGAGTGATCGACGTGGATCGGCTCGGGTTGACGGTAGTCGCGGTGCAGCAGCGCGTTTCCGAGCGCCTCGCGCACGGCGACGAGCGGGAAGTCGTGCAGCTCGAGCTGCTGCCCGTCGCGCAGCACGACCGGAGTCGGCGCGGAGATCTCGACGATGCGGCGCAGCACCTCGCGGTAGGCGACCAGACCGGACGCCGCTTCACGGTACTGCGTGCGCACCTCGCCGCCGGGCGTCGTGCGGGAGATGTAGACGAGCGGCGGCTGTCCCGCGCGGGAGCAGAACAGCACCTCGGCGGCACGAGTCAGCCGTCCGTCCCGGATCACACCGAGATCGCCAAGCAGGTCGTCGGTCGGGGCCTCTGCGAGCCGGCGGCGCTCGTCGTCGTAGCGGCGCAGGCGCCCTCGGGCTTCGTCGACCGCCTCTTCGTCGACGTCAGCGACGGTGAGATCGCTCGGCTCGGCCGACCAGTCGAACCGGCGCCGGTCATCGTTGAGGGTTGCCGCCTGGCTGATGCTGAGAGGCACGCACTCGCGGCCGGTCCGACGCGACGCTCGGCCTCTGGTGTCGGAGACCATCTCCATGCCTTCGGTGACGTTGACGAGCACCAGTCGTACGCCGGCGTGCTCGTGCTCGATCGCGCTGACGACGACTCTCGGCTGCGTCAGCTCGTAGAGCCGCTGACGGATCGCGTCCGTCGGCAGGCTCGTCCCGAGGAAGGCCTCAGGACCCGCCACGTCATCGGCGACGCCGAGCACGATCGTGCCGCCGCGCAGGTTGGCGAAGCAGATCGCGGCATCGAGGAGGACGCGGATCGTCTCGGGCTGGCTGCGAGCCTCCTGCTTGAAGTCGAGCGTCTCGCTCTCCAGCTCATCGGCAGGGCGACCGTCGGAGATGGCTTCGAGCGCGCTCAGCGCTTCCGGCGAGAAGAGGTGATCGGGCACGAGTTTCTCAATAGTTTTTGAATTCCGCGCACGTCGTAGCCATCAAAAACTATCGCAAAACCGGCCGGTGCTCTGCCGCTCGCGAACGACGAAGGGCCCGGCGTCGCCGGGCCCTTCGGTGCAACTGCGGAGCGTGGGCTGCTCCAGAGGCCGGAGGCCTCCTTACATCATGCCGCCCATGCCGCCCATGTCGGGCATGCCGCCGCCGGCGCCGCCGTCCTTCTCCGGGACCTCGGCGACGATCGCCTCGGTCGTGAGGATGTTCTTGGCGATCGACGCGGCGTTCTGGAGCGCGGAGCGCGTCACCATCGCCGGGTCGATGACGCCGTCGGCGACGAGGTCGACGATCTCGCCGGTCGCGGCGTTGAGGCCGTGGCCCTTCTTCGCCTTGCGGACGTCGTTGACGACGACCGAACCCTCGAGACCCGCGTTGTGCGAGATCTGACGGAGCGGCTCCTCGAGCGAGCGGAGGATGATTCTCGCGCCGGTGCGCTCGTCGCCCTCGTCGATCGCGTCGAGGTTGATCGCGTCGGCCGACTGCAGCAGGGCGACGCCGCCGCCCGGCACGATGCCCTCCTCGAGGGCGGCGCGCGTGGCCTGCAGCGCGTCCTCGACGCGGTGCTTCTTCTCCTTCATCTCCGTCTCGGTCGCCGCGCCGACCTTCACGACGGCGACGCCGCCGGAGAGCTTGGCGAGACGCTCCTGGAGCTTCTCACGGTCGAAATCCGAGTCCGTGGTCTCGATCTCCGACTTGATCTGCTTGATGCGGCCCTTGATCGCCTCGGCGTCGCCGGCACCGTCGATGATGGTCGTGTTGTCCTTGGCGACGACGACGCGGCGGGCGCGGCCGAGCTGCGAGATCTGCGTGTTCTCGAGCTTGAGGCCGAGGTCCTCGGTGATGACCTCGCCGCCGGAGAGGATCGCGATGTCCTCCAGCATGCGCTTGCGGCGGTCGCCGAAGCCCGGGGCCTTGACCGCGACGCCGGTGAAGGTGCCGCGCAGCTTGTTGACGACGAGCGTCGCGAGCGCCTCGCCCTCGACGTCCTCGGCGATGATCAGGAGCGGCTTGCCGGACTGGATGACGGCCTCGAGGACCGGCAGCACGTCGCGGACGGAGCCGATCTTGGAGTTCGCGATGAGGATGTACGGATCCTCGAGCACGGCCTCCATGCGGTCCTGGTCGGTGACCATGTAGGGCGAGATGTAGCCCTTGTCGAACTGCATGCCCTCGGTGAACTCGAGGTCCATGCCGAAGGTCTGGCCCTCCTCGACGTTCACGACGCCGTCCTTGCCGACCTTCTCGATCGCGTCGGCGATGACCGCGCCGATCTCCTCGTCGCCGGCGGAGATGGTCGCGACGCGCGCGATCTGCTCCTTGCCCGCGATCTCCTTGGAGAGCTTGCGGATCGCCTCGACGACGTCGTCGACGGCCTTCTCGATGCCGCGCTTGAGGCCGAGCGGGTTGGCGCCTGCAGCGACGTTCTTCAGACCCTCGCGGACGATCGACTGCGCGAGGACCGTGGCGGTCGTCGTGCCGTCGCCGGCGACGTCGTTGGTCGCCGTGGCGACCTCGCGGACGAGCTGGGCGCCCTGGTTCTGGAAGACGTCCTCGACCTCGATCTCACGCGCGATCGTGACACCGTCGTTCGTGATCGTCGGCGCGCCGAACTTCTTGTCGAGCACGACATAGCGGCCCTTCGGGCCGAGCGTGACCTTGACGGCGTTGGCGACGGCGTCGACGCCGGCCTCGAGCGCCTTGCGCGCCTCGGCGTCGTACTTCAGTTCCTTGTGAGCCATATCTGGTTCGTTATCTCCTGTTGGATCGGCGGAGCGCTCGGAGCGCTGCTACGCCGTGACCTTGGCGAGGACGTCCGACTCGCGCAGGACCAGCAGGTCCTCGCCGTCGATCTTGATCTCGGTGCCGCCGTACTTGCTGTACAGGACCTCGTCGCCCTCGGCGACGTCGAGCGGGATCCGCTTCTCCCCCTCGTCGTCCCAGCGACCGTCGCCGACGGCGACGACCTTGCCCTTCTGGGGCTTCTCCTTGGCCGTGTCGGGAAGCACGAGACCGCTTGCGGTGGTCTCCTCCTCCTCGACCGCCTTCACGATCAGACGATCGCCGAGGGGCTTGAGCTTCGACATGTGATGCAACCTCCGGGTGGGAAGAGCGTTCGCTGGACGACTTGGCACTCGCGGCATGAGAGTGCCAACTGGCGACCACTATAGCCATCCCCGGACGGAATGGAAAGGGAAATTTGGCACTCTCGCCCCGAGAGTGCCAAAGCGGGGCGCGCGACCGCTCTGGAAGCGGGTGCGAAGCGGGGGTGCGGAGGAAGCGAAGCGGCGGCGGCGGGCGCGCACCGCGGGCGCGTCAGTTCTGCGCGCCGCCGATGCCGTGCAGGCGGTCGCGGATCGTCGGCGGGCGGTCGATGATCTGCGAGAAGCGCACGACGGTGACCGTGTCGTCGAGGTCGACTCTGCGGTCGTAGATCTGCTCGAGGAAGTGGACCATCTCCTCGGTGCGGCGGAACTCCGGGTTGTCGTGCTCGATGTCGCGCGGCGACAGGTCCTTGACCCGCTTCACCTCGACGGCGTCGATCACGGCGTGGAAGATCCGCTCGCGCGGCGAGTACTGGTAGCCGATCGTCACCAGCACGCAGTCGTTCTTGTGGTACTTGTGCGACTTGTCGCCGAGCCGGATGGTGGCCGTCTTGCGGCCGTTCCGGAGCTGGTCGGCGAAGACCGCCGAGTAGAAGTTCAGCACGCGCACGGAGATACCACCCTATCGTTCCCGCGAGATCGCCGACAGTGCGCGCTGCACCATCTCGCGCTCGCCTCTGTAGCTGAGCGCTCTGGCCGCCTCCTGCAGCGGCATCCAGCGCGCCTCCTCGACCTCGTCGTCGTGGTCCTCGAGCGTCCCCGAGCGGTAGTCGAAGAGGTAGAAGCGGACCATCTTGAAGATCCGCTGCCCGTCGCGCTGGTAGAAGTAGCGCACGTCGCCGAGCTTCTCGACGAGGTCGGCGTCGACGCCGGCCTCCTCGCGCACCTCGCGCGTCGCCGCCTGCTCGGAGGTCTCGCCCGGGTCGACGTGGCCCTTCGGCAGCCCCAGCACGCGCTGGCCCTGCGCGCCGCGGCGGGTCGGGACGATCACGATCACCTCGCCGTCGCGCACGACGACGCCGCCGGCCGACAGCTCGCGGTCGTCTCTGCGACCGCCGTCAGTAGACATATCGCTCGAGCGCGGAGGGATCGTGGACGGTCAGCTTGCCGCGGCCCTGCTCGATCACGCCGGCCCGCTCCAGCACGGCGAGGAAGCGGCTCGCCGACTCGCGCGAGGAGCCGGCCAGCTTCGCGATGTCGGCCTGGGTCGCGCTGACGAGCACGTCGCGCTCGCCGGCGCCCTCGTCCTGCGCCTCCTTGACCAGCTGCGTGACGACGTTCGCGACGCGGCTCTGGACGGTCTGGAACGACTGGCTGGCGATCCGCTCGTTGGCGGCGCGCAGCCGGCGGCCGAGCGAGATCACGAGCTTGACCGCGATGTCGGGGTGCTCGCGCATCAGGCGGCGCATGTCGGAGCCGAGGATCGCGATCGACTCGACGCTGTCGAGCGTCTCGATCGTCGCCGAGCGGCGCTCGTCCTCGAACATCGCCAGCTCGCCGAAGATGTCGCCCGGGCCGAAGTTCGCGAGCGTGATCGTGCGGCCGTCGGCGTGCTCGCGGATCACGCGCACGTGCCCGCGCTTGAGCACGTAGCAGGTGTCGCTCGCGTCGCCCTCGCGGAAGATCACGCGGCCCGGCTCGTAGCGGCGCGGCACGGCGACCTCCGCCACGCGCGACAGCTCCTCCGGGCCGAGCGCCTCGAACGTGGGGACCCGCGCGAGGAGCGCGACGGTGTCCTCGGTGCTCGTTGCCACGCAAGGTATGTATCAGAACGGCGCCGGGCCTCGCGCTCGACCGGGCGCCGAATCCCGCGTTTCGGGGGGTTCGCGGGGGAAGGCCCGCACGAACCTCCCGCGAGGCGCTCAGG
>JAEXXR010000189.1 GCA_023405705.1 Actinomycetes bacterium | reverse complement strand
CCGCGAGCAGCTCCGCCGCGATCGCCTCGGCGGCGTCGGGGCGGGCCAGGGCGGCGGAGGCGGCGGCCATCTGGGTCAGGCGCGCGCGGTCGCCGAGCAGCGCGGTCGTCTCGGACAGCAGGCGCGCGGCGTCGAGCTCGCCGTCGGGGACGATCACGGCGGCGCCGTGGCGCTCCATCCAGCGGGCGTTGGCGGTCTGGTGATCGGCGGCGGCGTGCGGGTACGGGACGAGGATCGCCGGCTTGCCGTGGGCGGCGACCTCGAAGATCGAGCCGCCGGAGCGGGCGATCACGAGGTCGCAGACGAGCAGCGCCTCGCCGAAGCGGTCGATGTAGGGCCGCAGGTCGTAGTGGTCGCCGGGCGCGGCGAGGCTGTCGTAGTCGCGCTTGCCGGCGGCGTGCAGCACGCGCACGCCGTCGGCCGGCGGGGTCGCGAACGCCTCCAGCGCGGCGGTGTTGATCGAGCGGGCGCCGAGCGATCCGCCGAAGATCAGCACGACCGTCTCCCCCTCCGCCACGCCGAACCGCTCGCGCGCGGCGGCGAGGTCGGTCGCGGGCGGCGGCACCGGGCGCCCCGTCACCAGATATGTCTCCCCCTCGCGCCCGTCCAACGGGAAGGCGAGGCAGACGCGCCGCGCGAAGCGGGCGAGCGCCTTGTTGGAGATGCCGAGGTGGCTGTCGGCCTCGGTCAGCACGAGCGGGATCTTCAGCGACGCCGCCGCGGCGCCGACGGTGCCGGCGACGTAGCCGCCCCCGCCCATCACGGCGTCGGGCTTCAGCTCCTTCAGGATCCTGCGCGCCGCGAAGACGCCGCCGACCGCCTTGCCGACGGCGCGCGCGGCCTTCAGCGGGTTGGAGCGGCTGATCCCCTCGACGGCGATCGTCCGCAGCTCGTATCCGGCCGCGGGGACCAGCTCGCGCTCGGCCCGCTCACCGCCGACGAAGACGACCTCGCAGCCCTCAGCCCGCAGCGCGTCGGCGACTGCCAGCGCCGGCACCACGTGGCCCGCCGTCCCGCCGGCGGCGATCACGATCCGCGTCGGCGCGCTCACGCGGCGAGGCGGAGGTCGGACGGCGATCCGGGTCGACCAGCCGCATGTACGCGCGGTTGCGGTCGGCGAGGTTCAGCAGCAGGCCGACGGCGCTCAGGATCACGATCAGGTTGGTCGGTCCGTACGAGACGAACGGCAGCGGCACGCCCGTCAGGGGCGCCATCCCGAGCACGACGAAGATGTTGAGGATTGCCTGGCATGCGATCAGGGCCGTGAGGCCGGTGGCCAGCAGCTTTGCATATTGATCCGTCGCGCTCCGCGCGATCCGCAGCCCCGACCAGACGATCAGGCCGAACAGCGCGATCACGACCGTCACGCCGAGCAATCCCAGCTCCTCGCCGATCACGGCGAGGATGAAGTCGGTGTGGGCCTCGGGCAGGTAGAAGACCTTCTGCACCGACTGGCCGATCCCGACGCCGAAGAAGCCGCCCGATCCGAGCGCGATCTGGCCCTGGACCGACTGGAAGCCGGCGCCGCCCTTGTCGGCCCACGGGTCGATGAACGAGGTCAGGCGCTCCATCTGGTAGGGCTGCACGACCGCCAGCAGCAGCACGAGCACCCCGCCGGCCGCGGCGCACCAGCCGAGGTAGCGCATCGGCACGCCGGCCGCGATCAGGATCGCCGCGACGATCCCGACGATCACGAGCGTCGTGCCGGTGTCGGGCTGGGCGAGGATCAGCAGGCAGGCGAGTCCGGCGACGACGCCGACCGGGTTCATCATCCCCTTGAATGTCTCGATCCTGCGCGGGTGCGCGGCGAGGAAGTGGGCCATGTAGAGGATCAGCGCCAGCTTCATCAACTCGGAGGGCTGCGGCGAGAAGAGGCCCGGTCCCAGCCACGAGCGGGCGCCGTTGACCTCGGTGCCGACGCCCGGGATCAGCACGAGCACGAGCGCGGCGAAGGAGCCGATCAGCACCAGCGGCATCAGCTTGCGCATCAGCTCGACGCCGTGGCGCGACATCACGTGCATCGCCACGAGCGCGATCACGCCGAGGCCGACGTAGCGGATCAGGTAGGCGGTCCCGTCGCCGGAGCCCTCCAGCAGGTTGCGCGCCGAGGAGGCGCTGTAGACCATCACGGCGCCGATCGCGATCAGGCAGAGCGTCGCGGTGATCAGGACGCGGTGCTCGACCGGGCGCGGCTGCGTCGGGACGCGGTCCCGGCGCCTCGGACGCGGGACGCGATCGATCCCGAGCACCGCTCAGGCCTCCTGGGCCAGGCGGCGGAAGTGGTCGCCGCGCGCCTCGAAGTTCGCGTATTGGTCGAAGCTGGCGCAGGCCGGCGACAGCAGCACGACCTGGCCCGGCCGGGCCGATGCCCCGGCGGCGGCGACCGCCTGCTCCATGTCGCCGTCGTCGTGCAGCGGGACGCCCGCGGGCGCGAGCGCCTCCGCGATCTCGGCGGCGGCCTCGCCGATCAGGTGGACCGACGCGCAGCGCTCCGCGACGAGCGGGACGAGCGGCGTGAAGTCCTGCGCCTTCGCGATCCCGCCGGCGATCAGGTGAACCGACCCCGGCGGGTAGGAGCGCAGCGCGACCTGCGTCGCGTCGACGTTGGTCGCCTTCGAGTCGTTGACGTAGGCGACGCCGTCGCGCTCGCGGATCGGCTCCAGCCGGTGCGCGACGCCGCCGAAGCTGCGCAGCGCGGCGCGGACGGCGTCGGGGTCGACGCCGCGCGCGAGCGTGACCGCGGCGGCGGCCATCGCGTTCTCGCGGTTGTGCGGGCCGGGGATGCCGATCTCGGCCGAGCCGATCAGCCGCTCGCCCTGCCAGCTGATCGCGCCGTCGTCGTGGAGCGCGACGGTCGCGTGCTCAGCGGCGAGGCCGAAGGTGACGCGGCGGCCCTCGCCCGGCAGGAGCGGCGCCAGGTCGGTCGGCGCGACCGCGACGTCGGCGGCGCTCTGGCGGCGGAACGCCTCCAGCTTCGCCTCGCGGTAGGCCTCCAGCGTGCCGTGGCGGTCGAGGTGGTCGGGCGTGACGTTCAGCAGCAGCGCCGCCGCGGGCGCGAAGGCGAGCGTGTCCTCCAGCTGGTAGCTGGACGACTCGCAGACGACCGTCGTCCCCGCGTCGAGCTCGCCGACCAGCGAGGCGACCGGCGTGCCGACGTTGCCGGCGACCGCGACGGGCAGGCCCGCCTCGCGGTGGATGTGGCCGATCAGCTCGGTCGTCGTCGTCTTGCCGTTGGTGCCGGTCACCGCGATGAAGTCGTTGGGCAGCAGCCGCCAGGCCAGTTCGACCTCGCCCAGGACCGGGATCCCGCGTTCGCGCGCGAGCGCGACGACCGGCGCGGTCCCGGGCACGCCGGGGCTCTTGACGAGCGCGCCGGCGCGGTCGAGCAGATCGGTTCCTGGGGCATCCACGTGCACTTCGACGCCGGCCGCGCGAAGCCTTTCGACGTCTGGCGCGCCCGCGTCGACCCCGATCACGGCGGCGCCGCGGCCGTGCAGCAGCAGCGCGGCGGCGATCCCCGACCGGGCGAGGCCGACGACCAGGAAGGGACCGTCCGGCAGTGCCGGCCGGTCGCTCACCGGATGCTCTGCTGGTAGATCGTGAAGCCGATCGCCGAGCAGACCGCGGCGATGATCCAGAAGCGCAGGATGATCTTCGTCTCCGACCAGCCGCGCAGCTCGAAGTGGTGGTGGATCGGCGCCATCAGGAAGACCCGTCTCCTGAACGTCTGGAAGGCGAACACCTGGATCGCGACCGACAGCGTCTCGATCACGAAGATCCCGCCGAGGATCACGAGCAGGATCTCGGTCTTCGTCATCACCGCGAGGCCGGCGATCGCGCCGCCGAGGCCGAGCGAGCCGGTGTCGCCCATGAAGATGTTCGCGGGGAACGAGTTGAACCAGAGGAAGCCGACGCACGCCCCGACGAGGCAGGCGGCGAGCAGGCTCAGCTCCTGCTGCCCGGTCGTGATGTAGGTGATGCCGATGAAGGCGAGCAGCACGATCGCGGCGCAGCCGGCGGCGAGGCCGTCGAGGCCGTCGGTCAGGTTGACGCCCGAGGTCGTGCCCGCCACGACGAGGTAGATGAAGACGGGATAGAAGATCCCGAGGTCGATCTGCGCGTCGACGACGCGCAGCCGCAGCGTCGGCTGCAGGCCGGCGCCTCTCGTCGCGATCAGCCACAGCCCGATCGAGATGACGATCGTCAGGATCAGCTTCGTGCGCCCTCTCACGCCGAGCGAGCGCTTGTGGATCACCTTCGTGTAGTCGTCGACGAAGCCGATCATCGCGCAGGCGATCGCGGTCCCGAAGACGCCGATCGCCAGCCAGTCGTAGTTCGTCAGGATCAGGAAGGGGATCGAGACGGCGGCGAAGATGATGATCCCGCCCATCGTCGGCGTGCCCGCCTTGGAGTGGTGGCCCGAGGGCCCCTCCTCGCGGATGTGCTGGCCGAACTCGCGCTCGCGGATGAAGGCGATGAAGCGCGGGCTGAGGAAGATGCAGAGCAGCAGCGAGGCGGTGCCCGCGATCAGGATCCGTCCCATCTCGTCAGGCCGCCCGGTCCTCGGAGCCGCCGAGGCGGGCGCGCAGCGCCTCGCGCGCGACGGTCACGTCGTCGAACGGCAGCTTCTCGCCGCCCGCGAACTCCTGGCCCTGCTCGTGGCCCTTGCCGGCGATCACGACGACGTCGCCGGGCGCAGCCGCCGCGACGGCCTGGTGGATCGCCTTGCGGCGGTCGACCTCGACGTGGACGTGGGGGCCGGTGCCGGTCCCCTCCACGACGTCGCGCAGGATCTGCTCGGGGTCTTCGGAGCGGGGGTTGTCGGAGGTCACATACGCCTCGTCGGCGAGGCGCGCGGCGATCCCCCCCATCAACCGCCGCTTGCCGCGGTCGCGGTCGCCGCCGCAGCCGAAGACGGTCAGGACGCGGTTCTCGGTCAGCCCGCGGGCCGCCTGCAGGACGTTGTCGAGCGAGTCGGGCGTGTGCGCGTAGTCGACCAGCACGGCGAACTCCTGCCCCTCGTCGACCGGCTCGAAGCGGCCCGGGACGCGGCCGGCGGCCGGCAGCGCCGCCGCGATCTCGGCCAGCGGGACGCCGAGCGCGCGCACGGCGGCGATCGCGCCGCGCACGTTCTGGACGTTGAAGCGGCCCGGCAGCGGGGTGCGCAGCTCGATCTCGCCCTCCGGCGTCCGGGCGGTGAAGGTGGAGCCCGTCAGGCCGGTCCGCAGGTCGCTCGCGCGCCAGTCGGCGTCGGCCTCGATCGCGATCGTCACGACCTCGGAGCCGGCCGCGCGCAGCTCCTGCGCCAGTCTCGCCCCGTAGGCGTCGTCGACGTTGACGACCGCGACGCCGGGCCGCTCGCCCTGCTCCGGCAGGAACAGCAGCCGCTTGGCGGCGTAGTAGTCGTCCATCGACGGATGGAAGTCGAGGTGGTCCTGCGTCAGGTTCGTGAAGATCGCGGCGGCGAAGCGGGTCGCGTCGGCGCGGTGGAGTCTGAGCGCGTGCGAGGAGACCTCGATCCCGGCGGCGACGTCGCCGCCGTCGCGCATCTCTGCGAGGTCGCGCTGCAGCTCGATCGCCTCGGCGGTCGTGCGCTGCACCTCGCGCTCGGCGCCGCCGACGACGGCCGTGACCGTCCCCAGCAGCCCGGTCTGGCGGCCGGCGGCCTCCAGCAGCGCGCGGACGAGGAAGGCGGTCGTCGTCTTGCCGTTCGTGCCGGTCACGCCGACGACGGCGAGCTGCTCGCTCGGGCGGCCGTGGAAGGCGGCCGCCGCGGGCGCCATCGCGGCCCGCACCGACGGCACGAGCACCTCGGGCACGCCGAGGCCGAGCGGGCGCTCGACGACGAGCGCCGACGCGCCTCGCTCGACGGCGTCGGGCGCGAAGTCGTGACCGTCGCGCGTGTAGCCGGGCACGCAGAAGAAGAGCGTTCCCGGCTGGACCTTCCGGTTGTCGTAGGCGAGCGCGGTGACCTCGGTCTCGCCGGCGGCAGTGGCGAGCGCGGAGGCATCTGCGGCGCTGGCCATCACGTCCAGCAGCTTCATCGGGCGACGAGTGTACCCAGCCGACCCGACCGCTCCGCCGCCGGTCGCGATCAATTCGGTCTGACGCCGAAGTACGGCAGCGCCCATGCCGCGATCTTCTGGAAGGCGGGTGCCGCGACCTGGCCGCCGTAGATCGAGCCCTGCGGCTCGTCGACGACGACGGCGATCAGCAGCTTCGGGTCGCTGGCCGGCGCGAAGCCCATGAACGAGGCGATGTAGCGCTCTCTCGAGTACTCGCCCGTTCTGGCGTCGACCTTGTTGGCGGTGCCGGTCTTGCCGGCGAGGTCGTAGCCGGGGATCTCGGCCTCCGCGGCGGTGCCGCCGGCCGCCAGCACGCCTCTCAGCATCTCGCGCACCTGCGCGGCGGTCTGCTCGGAGATCACGCGTCTGCCCGGGTCGAGCGGCACTCTGACGCCGCCGACCTCGTCGATCAGCCGCGGCGTGCGCAGGATCCCGCCGTTGGCGACCGCCGAGTACGCCTGCATCATCTGCATCGGCGTGACGGCCTGGCCCTGGCCGATCGGCAGGTTGGCGATCGACGAGCCGGAGTAGTCGTCGTAGGTCGGGACGATCCCCTGCTCCTCGCCGGGCAGCGCGACGCCGGTCGGTCTGCCGAAGCCGAACCTGTCGACCCACTGGCTGAAGCGTCTCGCGCCCATGTCGAGCGCGACCTTGACCGTGCCGATGTTGCTCGACTCGGCGATGATCTGGGAGACGCTCGCCGACATCTCGCCGCGCGGGTGGTCGTCGTGGAGTATGCGGTCGGCGACCGGCAGCTGTATCGGCAGGTAGTACTGCTTCTCCGGCGTCGCGGTGCCGTCCTCCAGCGCCCCCGCGATCGTGAACGCCTTGAAGGTCGAGCCCGGCTCGTAGGTGATGCCGACGGCGCGGTTCGCGTTGGCCCAGCCGGGCGCGCTGCCGGGGTCGTTGGCGTCGACCTTCGGCCAGTTCGCGAGCGCCAGGATCTCGCTCGTCTGCGGGTTCATCACGATCGCGGTCGCGCCTCTGGCGGGGCGCCACATCTGCCCGACGCCCTCCAGCACCGACTCGACCTTGTCCTGCAGCGAGGCGTCGAGCGTCAGTCTGACGTCTCTGCCCGGGACCGTTCTCGGCTCGTCCTTGATCGAGATCGGCTCGCCGAGCGCGTCGTTGACGACGCGGCGGAGGCCGTTTCTGCCGCGCAGCGTGGCGTCCTGGCCGTACTCGAGGCCGGTGCCGCCGCCGGGCTCCTCGCTGGAGGAGCCGAGCACCTGCGACGCCGACCAGCCGCGCGGATAGGTCCGCAGCGAGCTGGGCGTCAGCGTGATCCCCTCGATCCCCAGTCTCTTGATCTGGTTCGCCTGCTCGGCCGGCAGCCGCCGCGCGAGGTAGACGAAGCCGCCGCCCTTCTCCAGCTTTCTGAGGACGTCGGCCGGCTCGACGCCGAGCAGCGGCGCGAGCTGGTTGGCGACGCTCAGCTGCTGTCTGACCAGGTACGGCGTCGCGGAGACGTCGCTCGCCGCCTCCGAGACGGCGAGGTAGCTGCCGCGGCGGTCGAGGATCGCGCCGCGCGGAGCGGGCAGCTCGATCGTCTGCACCTGCTGGCTGGCGGCCGCCTGCTTGAGCGCCGGCGCCTTGACGGCGCCGAGCCAGCCGGCGCGCACGAACGCCGCGCCCAGCGCGAGCACGAAGATCAGGAAGAGGAGGCCGATGCGCCGGTCGGTCAGGCTCGGCACGCGGGGCCTCACCCGGTCGGCGCGGTCGCGCCGCCGCCCGTCGCCGCGGGGTCGATCGTCGCGGTGTCGGTGGTCGTGTCGGTGCCGGTCGTTCCGGTCGTGCCGCCGGTTGCGGTCGTGTCGGCGGTGCCGGTCGCGTCGGCGGCGCCGGTGGTGCCGGTGCCGGTTCCGGCGTCCGTCGTGCCGGTGGTTCCGGTCTCGGTCGTGCCCGTCGCGCCGGTGTCCGCACTCGTGCCGGTGGCGGC
>JAEXXR010000161.1 GCA_023405705.1 Actinomycetes bacterium | reverse complement strand
GCCCAGCTTCGCGACCGCGTCGGCGAAGCGCGACGGCTCGCGCAGCGGCGGCCCGTGGCCGAACAGCACGAGGGACGGTCTCAGCTCGGCGAGCCGGCGGGCCGAGCGGCGGTTCTCGGCCGGGTCGGGGCTCGCGAGCGCGTACGGCTCGCGCGGCCCGCCGCGGAGGATGAACGGGTTGTAGCCCCACATCACGTCGCCGCACAGCAGCACGCGGTCGGACTCGCGCCAGTAGGAGACGTGGCCGGGCGCGTGGCCGGGCGTGTCGAGCACGGTGAAGCCGGCGACGTCGTCGCCCTCTCTCAGCGCTCTCGCGATCGGATGGGCCTTGGCTGCGGGCAGCATCGAGTTGCGCGGACCGCCGACCATCTTGCCGGCCTCGACCGCCTCGACGTCCTTTTCGCCGCACCACATCGGGATCGCGAGCGTGGTGCAGACCGCATGGCTGGAGCCGTAGTGGTCGAAGTGCGCGTGGGTGAGCGCGTGGGCGCCGATCGAGCGCCCTCTGAGCTGCTTGAGGATCCGTCTGCGGTCGAGCGCCGTCCCCGCGTCGATCAGCACGTCGCCGATCACGTACACGTTCATGTTGTTGCGGGGGAAGCCGCTCAACTGCCAGACGCCGTCTGCGAGCTGGTGCATCGGCCGCATGGTACGGGTGCGTACCGGTGTGTGCGCCGGTCGGTGCGGCCGGGTTGCGTTCCGCCGGGTGGGCGCACCGGTCAGCCCACGAGGCGAACGTCCGTTCGGGCTTCTATATTGATTCCCAATGCCGCCATCCGATCAGCTCGTCGTCTCCGGAGCCCGGGAGCACAACCTCAAGGACGTCACCCTCGCGATGCCGCGCAACGCGCTCGTGGTGATCACCGGTCTCTCCGGCTCCGGCAAGTCCAGCCTCGCGTTCGACACGATCTACGCTGAGGGCCAGCGCCGCTACGTCGAGTCGCTGTCGGCGTACGCGCGCCAGTTCCTCGGGCAGATGGACAAGCCGGACGTCGACTCGATCGAGGGCCTCTCGCCTGCGATCTCGATCGACCAGAAGACGACCTCGCGCAACCCGCGCTCGACGGTCGGCACGGTCACCGAGATCTACGACTACCTGCGCCTGCTGTGGGCGCGCATCGGGCAGCCGCACTGCCCCAGATGCGGCAGAGCGATCGCCGGGCAGTCGGCCGAGCAGATCATCGACCAGGTGATGGCGATCGAGGACGGCACGCGCTTCATGGTGCTGGCGCCGATCGTGCGCGGCCGCAAGGGCGAGTACGGCAGACAGCTGGAGGAGCTGCGCGCGGAGGGCTTCACGCGCGTGAAGATCGACGGCGAGCTGCGGCGGCTCGACGAGGAGATCAGACTCGACAAGAAGTTCAGACACGACATCTCGGTCGTCGTCGACCGGCTCGTGATGAAGTCGGAGCTGCGCAAGCGGCTCGCCGACTCGATCGAGACGGCCGTCGCGCTGGCCGACGGGATCGTCGAGGTCGAGCTCGTCGACGACGGCGAGGTGCGGACGTTCTCGGAGAAGTTCGCCTGCCTCGAGTGCGGCATCTCCTTCCCGGAGCTGGAGCCGCGGCTGTTCTCCTTCAACGCCCCGCACGGCGCCTGCCCGCGCTGCACCGGCCTGGGCTCGCAGATGGAGATCGACCCCGAGCTGGTCGTGCCGGACGCGTCGCTGTCGATCGGCGAGGGCGCGATCGCGCCGTGGTCGGCGAGCGCCTCCAACTACTACGAGCAGCTGACGCAGTCGATCTCGGAGCGCTACGGCGTCGACCTCGACACGCCGTGGGAGGAGCTCGGCCAGGAGGCGCAGGAGTTCTTCCTCTACGGCACCAACGGCGAGCGCGTCCACATCCAGTACAAGAACCGCTTCGGCCGCCAGCGCTCGTACACGACCTCCTTCGAGGGGATCGTGCCGAACCTCGAGCGCCGCTACCGCGAGACCGACTCAGAGTGGGCGCGGGAGAGAATCGAGGAGTACATGTCGGTCGTGCCGTGCCCGGAGTGCAAGGGCGCGCGGCTGCGGCCGGAGGCGAGGGCGGTGCTGGTCGGCGGCGTCGCGATCCACGACTACACGCACATGCCCGCCCGGCGCGCGCTCGCGTGGATACGCGACCTCGACCTGTCCGAGCAGCAGCGGCTGATCGCGCGGCTGATCCTGCGCGAGATCGAGGAGCGGCTCGCGTTCCTGGAGAACGTCGGCGTCGGCTACCTGTCGATGGACCGCGCCGCCTCGACGCTGTCCGGCGGCGAGGCGCAGCGGATCCGGCTCGCGACGCAGATCGGCTCCTCGCTGGTCGGCGTCCTCTACATCCTCGACGAGCCGTCGATCGGCCTCCACCAGCGCGACAACGAGAAGTTGATCAACACGCTCGAGCGGCTGCGTGACCTCGGCAACACGGTCCTCGTCGTCGAGCACGACGAGGGCACGATGCGGGCCGCCGACCACCTGATCGACATGGGCCCCGGAGCCGGCGAGCACGGCGGCCACGTGGTCGCGCAGGGCACGGCCGCCGAGGTCGAGCGCGTGAAGGAGTCGGCGACCGGCCAGTTCCTCGCCGGCACGCGCCGCATCGAGGTTCCCGCGAGACGGCGCAAGCCGTCCGGCTACGTGACGATCGAGGGCGCGACCCAGCACAACCTCAAGAACGTCACGGTCAAGGTGCCGCTCGGGACCTTCGCCGCGGTGACGGGCGTGTCGGGCTCGGGCAAGTCGACGCTCGTCAACGAGATCCTCTACAAGGCCGTCGCGAACAGACTCCACCGCGCCAAGCAGCGGCCGGGGGCGCACAAGCGGATCAGCGGGCTCGACCAGCTCGACAAGATCATCGCCGTCGACCAGTCGCCGATCGGCCGCACGCCGCGCTCCAACCCGGCGACGTACATCGGCCTCTTCGACATCGTCCGCGACCTCTACGCGAGAACGCCGGAGGCGAAGGCGCGCGGCTACAAGGCCGGTCGCTTCTCCTTCAACGTCAAGGGCGGCCGCTGCGAGGTCTGCAGGGGCGACGGCCAGATCAAGATCGAGATGCACTTCCTGCCGGACGTCTACGTCCCGTGCGAGCAGTGCCACGGCAAGCGCTACAACCGCGAGA
>JAEXXR010000136.1 GCA_023405705.1 Actinomycetes bacterium | reverse complement strand
GGTCGCGACCCTGGCGATGCGGGGGTTGAGCAGCGCGCCGAGGGCGCCGTCGGCCGGCGAGACGAGCTCCACGGTGCCGAGCGGTCTCGGCGGCTCGACCACTCTCGGCGGCGGCTCCGGCACCGGCGGCTGCCGCACGTCGAGCTGCAGGCTGGCGGCCGCCTCCGGCTCGATCCGATGTCCGGCCGGGAAGAGGTGGGCGCAGAGGAACAGCGGGCTGTTGAACGCCGTGAACGGCGCTCTGAGCAGGACCGGCGTCCACGGCAGGACCAGCGAGAACGGGCCCGGGCCGACGGCCGTGCCGCCGGCCGCGGTCAGCGGCGCCGCGTCCCGCTCGCGCCATTCCGCCGGCATCGACGGGCAGGAGCCGCCGTAGTCGACCGGGCGCACCTCGACGACGCGGGCGGCGTCTCCGCCGTCCCGCTGATCGCGACCGTGACGGGAACGTGGCGGATGACGTCGCCCGGCACGGCGACCTCGACGCTCCTCGCGGCCTGCGCTCCGGCCGGGGTCGCGCCGCACAGCGCGAGCGCCCCGATCGCAGCGGCGACTGCGCGCCGAACCTTGCCCTGTGACTGCATCTCGCCCCTTCGCCGATCACTGGTCCGGCGGGGATCGTACGGTTCCCGGAGCGCAGACGCGCCACGCGCGCGCGGCGCGGGCCCGGCGCCGCGAGCTATCTGCGCGCGGCCTTCAGCTCCTTCTTGGCGACGACGTCGATCATCACGTAGGAGCCGTCCTCGCGGCGCTCGGCGAAGCCGCGCTGGGAGAGGCGCTTGAGCACGACCGGGCAGCGCTTGCAGCGCGGCTTGGACTTGCAGCACTTCTTCTTCGGCTTGACTCTCGAGCCGTGCTTGAACGCCTTGGCCACGGGGTCGAGTGTAGGCGGCGGGGGTAGGCTCACCCGCCATGGCCGCCTCCTTCACCTCTCCGCTGGCCGAGCAGCTCGCGCCGGACCTGCTCGAGCGCTTCCTCCGCTACGTCCGCGTCGACACGCAGTCCTCGCGCGACAGCGGCACCCACCCGAGCAGCGACGGGCAGCTCGACCTCGGCCGGCTGCTGGTCGAGGAGCTGCTGGCGCTCGGCCTCGCCGACGCCGCGATCGACGACGGCGGCTACGTGATGGCGACGCTGCCGGCCACCGGCGCCGACGCCGCGGACGCACCGGTCGTCGGCCTGATCGCGCACGTCGACGTCAGCCCCGACGCGCCCGGCGCCGGCGTCGAGCCGCTCGTCCACCGCGACTACGACGGGGCCGCGATCGCGCTGCCGCGAGGCGGCACGGTGCTCGACCCGGCGGCGATGCCGGAGCTGTCGGCCGCCGTCGGCCACGACCTGATCACCTCCGGCGGCGACACGCTGCTCGGCGCCGACGACAAGGCCGGCGTCGCCGAGATCATGACCGCGATCGCCCATCTCGCCGCCCATCCGGAGCTGCCGCGGCCGACGCTGCGGGTCGGCTTCACCGTCGACGAGGAGATCGGCCAGGGCGGGCTCGGCTTCGACGTCGAGCGGTTCGGCGCCCGCTGCGCCTACACGCTCGACGGCTCCGAGCTGGGCGAGCTGCAGGACGAGACCTTCACCGCCGCCGAGGCGGTCCTGACGATCGACGGGATCGAGGTGCACCCCGGCTTCGCGACGGGCAAGCTCGTCAACGCCGCGCGGCTGGCCGCGCAGGTGCTCGCCGCGCTCCCCTCCGACACGCTCACGCCGGAGACGACCAGCGGCCGCGAGGGCTTCATCCACCCGCACGAGGTCGTCGCGAGCCCGGCCCGCGCGCAGGTGACCTTCATCGTCCGCGACTTCGAGGACGAGCTGCTCGAGGAGCACGTCGCACTGCTGCGCAGCACCGTCGAGGAGGTGCTGGCGCGCGAGCCGCGCGCGACCTGGACGCTCGACGTCAGAGCGCAGTACCCGAACATGCGCGATCACCTCGTCGGCGTGCCCGAGGTCGTCGCGCACGCCGAGGCCGCCCTGCGCGCCGAGGGGATCGAGCCGGTCCGCACGCCGATCCGCGGCGGCACCGACGGCTCGCTGCTGAGCGCGCGCGGCCTGCCGACGCCCAACCTCTTCACCGGCGGCCACGAGTACCACTCGGTGCGCGAGTGGGCGTCGCTGCACGAGATGGCCGCCGCGGCGGCCACCGTCGTGCGGCTGGCGGAGCGGTGGGCGACCGCCGCGGAGTGACCGCCGCGGCCGGTGGCGGGCGGCCGCGCCGGCGACCGCCCGGCCGGACTACCGCGCCAGCGTGAACTGGCCGACGAGCCGCTCCAGCTCCTCGGCCGTTCTCGCCAGCTCCTGGGCGGAGGCGGCGATCTCCTGCGAGGAGGCGGAGGTCTGCTCGGTCGAGGCGGAGACCTGCTCGGTCGAGGCGGAGGACTGCTCGGCGACCGAGACGACCTCGGCCATGTTCTCCTCCATCCGCCCGGCGCGCTCGGAGATCTCCCCGACCGCCGCGGCGATCTCGCCGACGCGGGCGTTCATGTCCTCGACGCTCGTGCCGATCCGCAGGAACGACTCGCGGGCGGCCTCGACCGTCTGCACGCCCTCCTCGATCTGCTCGCCGCTGGCGTCGTTGGCGGAGACGGCGGCGCCGGTGTCGCGCTGGATCTCCTCGACCAGGCCGGAGATCGAGCGGGCCGCCTGCTGGGACTCCTCCGCGAGCTTGCGGACCTCCTCGGCGACGACGGCGAAGCCGCGGCCCTGCTCGCCGGCGCGCGCCGCCTCGATCGCCGCGTTGAGCGCGAGCAGGTTGGTCTGCTCGGCGATGCCGGTGATCGTCGCGACGATGCCGCCGATCTGGTCGGACTTCGCGCCGAGGCCGCGCATCGCCTCGGTGACGGCGGCGGAGACCTCGACCAGCGCCTGCATGCCGGCGGTGGCGCGGCCGATCGTCTCGGCGCCCTCCTCGGCGACGGCGCGCGCCTGCTCGGCGGCCCGGGCGGTCTGGTCGGCGTTGTCGCTGGAGGTGCGCGCGGCGGAGAGCACGGCCTCGCCGGTCTCGCGCGCCTCGCCGACGGTGCGGACCTGGCGCTCGGCGCCGGCCGCGACCTCGCCGACCGCGGAGGCGATCTCGC
>JAEXXR010000130.1 GCA_023405705.1 Actinomycetes bacterium | reverse complement strand
CCGCGGGACCCTGCGCCGTCGCCCGCGGGACGACGGCGCACCGGGCCTCCCGCTCAGCTCCCGGCCGCGCAGCGCGCGACGCCGGTCTGGTAGTCGCCGAACTCCTCGGCGCCTCTCTCCAGCTCGGCGCTGTAGGTGTCGAAGAACGCCTCCGCGCCGGAGCCGCCCTCCTTCTTCCACTCGTCGATCACTCTCTGCTGACCGCCGGTGCGCAGCTTCTCGACCTCGCCCTCGGGCAGCACGAACAGCTCGACGCCCTCCGCTCTGAGCGTTCTGCAGGTCTCGTCCTCGAACTGGCCGTCGAACTCGGCGACCTTCGCGGGCGCCTCGGCGCTGACCTCCTGGACGATCGCCTGCTGCTCCTCGGAGAGCTTGCCCCAGCCGCTCTCGCTCATCGCGAGGCCGTTGACGGTCGAGACGCCGATGCCGGTGTCGGTGAACTGTCTGGAGACCTCGCCGAACTTCAGCGGGCCGACGAAGCTGAACGGGATCCCGTAGAAGCCGTCGACGAGGCCGCGCTCCATCGAGCCGTAGATCTCGGCCAGCTCGATGTTGATCAGGTTGGCGCCGACGCTCTGCAGCACCTTGCTGCCGCGGTCGGTCGCGCGCAGCCGCTTGCCGCGCAGATCCTCGGCCGCTCTGACCGGGAACTTCGTCCCCATCGCGCTGGAGGCGCCGATCGAGAACGCGAGCGGGACGAGCTTCTGTCTCGTCCACTCGTCGCGCAGCGGCCCCTCCTCCGACAGGTTCGTGAAGGCGCGCGCGACGGCCGGCGCGTTGGAGCTCATGAACGGCAGCTCGCCGGCGCTCGTCAGCGGGAAGCGGCCGGGATAGACCGACGGCAGCACCTGCGCGACGTCGGCGCGCCCGTCGCCGAGGCCCTCGATCGTCTCGGTCGATCCGAGCAGCGTGCCGTCCCAGAAGCGGTCGAATCTGATCGACCCTCTGGAGCGGTCCTCGATCTCGTCCATCCACCACGTCCACAGCTGGCCGATCGGCGTGTTCTCGCCGGCCATGTAGGAGAACGTCAGCTTCCGGTCCTGCGTCTCGGCCGCGGCGGATCCGCCACCGTCGCCACTGCCGCTGCTGGTCGAGCCGGAACCGCCGCAGCCGGCGACGGCGAGCGCCGCCGCGACGGTCGCGGCGGCCAGAGCGCGGGCGCCGCGGCGCCGCGAAATTCCTCGAAACACAGCTCTCCTCCGTGTGTTCGTCTCTCCGTGGGCCGCGACGCAGCGTGCATCACAACCCGGATGTTCCTTATCATCATTATGATGCAGGAACCGCCTGTCAAGACGGGCGGCGCGCAGCGGTCAAGGCACCGGAGGTGGAGAGCGATGTTCGAGGGCTTCAAGCAGCGACGGATCGCCGTCGGCGATGTCGAGATCGCATGTGCCGTGGGCGGCGAGGGGGCCCCGCTCCTGCTGCTCCACGGCTATCCGCAGACGAAGGCGCAGTACGCGCTGCTCGCGCCGCTGCTGGCCGCCGAGCACACGGTCGTCTGCGCCGACCTGCGCGGCTACGGCGACTCCTCCAAGCCGCGCGACGCGGGCGCGACCTACAGCTTCCGCGCGATGGCCGCCGACCAGCTCGCGCTGATGCGCGAGCTGGGCTTCGAGCGGTTCGCCGTCGCCGGGCACGACCGCGGCGGCCGCGTCGCCCACCGGATGGCGCTCGACGCACCGGACCGCGTCACCGCCCTGATCGCGCTCGACCTCGTGCCGACCTGGGCGATGTACGACAAGGCCAGCCGCAGGCTCGCCGCCCGCTACTGGCAGTGGTACTTCCTCCCCCAGCCCGCGCCGTTCCCGGAGCGGATGATCGGCGCCGACCCCGACCTGTGGTTCGAGCACTGCCTCGTCGCCAACGGCGGCGAGGGGCTGACGGCGTACGACCCCGAGCTGCTCGCCGAGTACCGCCGCTGCTGGCGCGACCCGGCGATGATCCACGCCTCCTGCGCCGACTACCGCGCCGGCGCGACCGTCGACCTCGACCACGACGGCGCCGACCTCGACGTGAGGGTCGCCTGCCCGGTGCTCGCCTGCTGGGGCGCCGAGGGCCTGCTGAAGGAGCAGTTCGACATCGGCGCCGAGTGGCGGGAGCGGTGCGCCGAGGTGACGACGGCGACCGTCCCCGGCGGCCACTTCTTCCCCGAGCACGCGCCGCGCGAGACGGCCGACGTGCTGCTGGCGTTCCTCGCGGCCTGAGAGCGCGGGAGCGCGCGAGGCCCGCACGACGCGGGCCTCCCCCGCCTACAGGTAGACGACGACCTCGCCGTCCTCGACCTCGACGCGGTAGGTCTTGACGGCGAGGCGCTCTCCGACGGCGGTGCAGCTGCCGTCGGAGAGGCGGAACTTGTAGCCGTGCCACGGGCACAGCACGACGCGGTCCTCGGCGTCGTCGCCGCTGTAGTCGTAGACGTAGGGCGTCGCGGTGCGCATGAAGCCGGCGACGCGGCCCCTGCACAGCGGCGCGCCGTGGTGGGGGCAGACGTTGCGCAGGGCGTGGAGGCGTCCGTCGTCGTTGAAGACCGCGATCTCGCGCCCGCCCGACTCGACGACGCAGGCGCCGCCCGGCGGCAGCTCGGCCAGCGGCCCGACGACGAGGC
>JAEXXR010000360.1 GCA_023405705.1 Actinomycetes bacterium | reverse complement strand
TGCGCCCCGCGGGGGCCGCCGAAGCCGGTCTGGTGCTGTTCGGGCCGCGCTACTGCGCGACCATCTTCGCGCGCGCCTTCTTCTCGTCGCGCACGGCTCTGCGGTACTCGCGGTTGAGCATCCCGATCACGTCGATCGAGATCTCCTGCGGGCAGGCGAGCGAGCACTCGCCGAAGTTGGTGCAGCCGCCGAACCCCTCCTCGTCCATCTGGCGGACCATCGAGCGGGTGCGCTCGGCGCGCTCCGGCTGGCCCTGCGGCAGGACGTTGAGGTGGGTGATCTTCGCACCGGTGAACAGCATCGCGGCGCCGTTCGGGCAGGCCGCGACGCAGGCGCCGCAGCCGATGCAGATCGCCGCGTCCATCGCCTTCGTCTGCGTCTCCGGGTTGACCGGGTTCGCGTTCGGGTCGGGCTGCGGGCCGGTCGTCGTCGAGATGAAGCCGCCGGCCTCGATGATCCGGTCCAGCGCGGAGCGGTCGGTGACGAGGTCTCTCAGCACCGGGAACGAGTTGTTCCGGAACGGCTCGACTCTGATCGTCTGGCCGTCCCTGAAGTCGCGCATGTACGTCTGGCAGGTGGTGACCTGCTGCGGACCGTGCGGGAGGCCGTCGATCGTCAGCGAGCAGGCGCCGCAGATGCCCTCGCGGCAGTCGCTGTCGAAGGCGACGGCGCGGCTGCCGCGCGCGATGAGGCGCTCGTTGACCTGGTCGAGCATCTCCAGGAACGACGCCTCGGCGTCGATCTCGGTCGCCTCGATCTGCTCGTAGCGACCCTCGTCGCCGGGATAGTCCTGGCGCCAGATCTCCAGTGTGAAGTTCACTTGTAGCTCCGGGTCGCGAGCTTGACGTTCTCGTAGGTGAGCTGCTCGTCGTGCGCGATCGGCATGCCACCGTCCTCGCCGCCGTACTCCCAGGCGGTCACGACGGCGAATCTGTCGTCGTCGCGGAGCGCCTCGCCGTCGCCGGTCTGGTGCTCCTCGCGGAAGTGGCCGCCGGCCGACTCCTCGCGCCGCAGCGCGTCGAGGCACATCAGCTCGCCCAGCTCGATGAAGTCGGCGACGCGGCCGGCCAGCTCGAGGCTCTGGTTGAGCTCGTCGTGACGGCCGTCGACGCGCAGCTCGCTCCAGAACTTCTGCTTGATCTCCTGGATTCGCGAGATCGCCTGCGTCAGGCCCTCGGCGTCGCGCGACATACCGCACTTGTCGAGCATGACCTCGCCGAGCTCGCGGTGGAGCGCCTGCGGCGCGATCGTGCCGCCGACGTTCATCAGTCTCTCGATGTTGCCCTTGACCTCACCGAGCGTCTCGTCGAAGGCCGGGTGGCTCTCGTCGACTCTCTCGGTCTGTCTGGCGAGGTGGTCGGTGACCGTGTGCGGGACGATGAAGTAGCCGTCGGCGAGGCACTGCATCATCGCGCTGGCGCCGAGGCGGTTGGCGCCGTGGTCGGAGAAGTTCGCCTCGCCGATCGCGAACAGGCCCTTGATCGTCGTCTGCAGCTCGTAGTCGACCCACAGGCCGCCCATCGCGTAGTGCGGGGCGGGGTAGATCATCATCGGCGTCGTGTACGGGTCGTCCGCCGTGATGCGGTGGTACATGTCGAACAGGTTTCCGTACTTGCCCTGGACGACCGCTCTGCCTCTCTCGCGGATCGCGTCGCGGAAGTCGAGGTAGACGCCGCGGCCGGTGCCGCCGACGCCGAGCCCCTCGTCGCAGACGACCTTCGCGGCGCGCGAGGCGACGTCGCGCGGGACGAGGTTGCCGAACGACGGGTAGCGCTCCTCGAGGAAGTAGAAGCGCTCCGCCTCGGGGATGTCGTTGGCCTTGCGCTCGTCTCTCGGCTTGCGCGGGACCCAGACGCGGCCGTCGTTGCGCAGCGACTCCGACATCAGCGTCAGCTTCGACTGGTACTCGCCGGACTGCGGGATGCAGGTCGGGTGGATCTGCGTGTAGCAGGGGTTCGCCATCAGCGCCCCGCGCTTGTGCGCGCGCCAGGCCGCCGTGACGTTGGAGTTCATCGCGTTCGTCGACAGGTAGTAGACGTTCGTGTAGCCGCCGGAGGCGAGCACGACCGCGTCGGCGGCGTGGCGCTCCAGCTCGCCGGTCACGAGGTTGCGGGCGATGATGCCGCGAGCCTCGCCGTCGACCAGCACGACGTCGAGCATCTCGTGGCGGTTGTAGATCTTCGCGTTGCCGCTGGCGACCTGGTGCTGCAGCGCGCTGTAGGCGCCGAGCAGCAGCTGCTGGCCGGTCTGGCCGCGCGAGTAGAAGGTGCGCTGGACGAGCACGCCGCCGAAGGAGCGGGTCGCGAGCGCGCCGCCGTACTCGCGGTTGAACGGGACGCCCTGGGCGACGGCCTGGTCGACGATGTTGGCCGACAGCTGCGCCAGCCGCCAGACGTTCGCCTCACGGGCGCGGAAGTCGCCGCCTCTGATCGTGTCGACGAACAGGCGGCGGGCCGAGTCGCCCTCGTTGGCGAAGTCCTTCGCCGCGTTGATGCCGCCCTGCGCCGCGATCGAGTGGGCGCGGCGGGCCGAGTCCTGGAAGCAGAACGTCTTGACGTGGAAGCCCTGCGCCGCGAGCGAGGCGGCGGCGCTGGCGCCGGCGAGGCCGGTGCCGACGACGATCACGGTGTGGCCGGGACGGTTGCGCGGGCCGACCAGTCTGTGCTGGTCCAGCCAGATCTGCCACTTGTCCTCGATCGGACCGGCAGGGATCTTCGCGTCGAGCGTGATGCTGCTCATCGGTTCACCGCCACGGTGGTAGCAGACGCCTGGGCCTCGGCCGCGGTCGGCGCGTCGAGCACCCCGGTCCAGAAGCAGATCGGGACGACCAGGAAGCCGAGCACGACGACGATCGCGAGCGCGCCGGCGCCGCGGCGGATCGTCTGGTTGCGCTCCGGCCGGTCGAGGCCGAGCGTCTGCACGGCGCTCCAGAGGCCGTGACGCAGGTGGAAGCCGAGCGCCCCGACCGCGAGCACGTACAGGAGGACGAAGTACCACTTCTGGAAGGCGTGGTAGAGGTTCGCGTAGACCGCGCCCTCGGCCAGCGGCGTGACGTCGATCGTCAGCGTCGTGAACTGCATGATGTGGAAGACGATGAAGGCCAGCAGCAGCGTGCCGGTGACCATCGTCGTCGCCGCGGAGAAGGTGCGGCCGATGCGGCGCGCCTGGTGGCCGCCGCGGGCGGCGCGGCTGCGCGCTCTCAGCTGGACGACCGCCGTGATGTGGACGACCACCGCGACGAGCAGCAGGAGGCGGACGGCCCACAGCACGAACTCGTAGGGCAGGAGCGGCTCGCCGAACTCGCGCAGCCAGTGGGCGTAGTCGTCGACGCGGGCGTCGCCGCCGCCGTTTCCGTAGAGCGAGTTGAGGTTCCCCAGCATGTGGAGGACCACGTAGCCGACGAGGATGGCGCCGGAGACTGCGACGGCGATCTTCTTGCCGATCGACGAGTCCCACAGTTCGCCCAAACCCGTCCGTCGCGCGCGTTTGCTGTCGGTGGCGAGCATTCTCCGAGGGTGTCAGGGGCGCCGTTTCGGGGCCTCGCGCCACGCCCTATCGGACTCGGATCGTCCGATGGTCAGACAATAGCGCGTTCTCGGCGCCTGTGGCTACCCCGAGTCGGTAAGGGCGCGGTAAAGGGCGTTGGCGCTGACGCCCGTCAGCTCGGCGATCGCCGTCGCCGCCGGCCGCGGCTTGGCGCCCGCCTCGACGACGCTGCGCAGCGCCGTCAGCGCGGGTCCCAGCTCGGGTGCGACGGGCGTCGCGGCGCCGACGACGAGCACGACCTCTCCTCGCGGCTCCTCGGCAGCGTACCGCTCCGCCAGCTCGGAGGCGCCACCGCGGACGACCTCCTCGTGCAGCTTCGTCAGCTCGCGGCAGACCGCGACCGGTCGCTGCGGGTCGAGCTCGGCGAGCACCGCCAGCGACGCCGCGAGACGGTTGGGCGACTCGAACGCGACGAGCGTCTCGTCGGTCTCGAAGGCGGCGCGCAGCTCGCCTCTCTTGCGCGGCAGGAAGCCGACGAACCGCCACCGCTCGGCCGGCAGCGCCGAGGCGACGAGCGCGGCGAGCGCGGCGCTCGGCCCCGGCAGCACCTCGACCGCGAGCCCGGCGGCGACGCACGCCTGCACCATCAGGAAGCCGGGATCGGAGACGAGCGGCATGCCGGCGTCGGAGACGAGCGCGACGTTGGCGCCGCCCTGCATCCGTCTGACCAGCTCGGCGGCGCGGTCGCGCTCGTTGTGCTCGTGGTAGCTGACCAGCTCGCCGCCGACGCCGTAGCGGTCGAGCAGCACGCGCGTGCGGCGCGTGTCCTCGCAGGCGATCAGGTCGGCCTCGCGCAGCGCCGACAGCACCCGCAGCGTGACGTCCTCGAGGTTGCCGATCGGCGTCGGGCAGACGATCAGGCGCCCGGCCATGACGCCCTCCGAGTCGTCGCCCACGCGCGAGAAGGAGCCTGTGGCGGGTTCTCGCATGAGAATCGAGCGCCCTGCGCGAGCATTCTCACGCGACCTCGCGGTGCAGCTCGTCGAGCGCGAGCGCGCCGGCGCCGACCATGCCGGCCTCCGGGCCGAAGCTGGCGACGACGATCCTCGCGTGGTCGCGCATCGTCGGCAGCGCGCGTGCCGCCGCCTCTCTGCGCGCCGGCTCCATCAGCAGGTCGCCGGCCGCGACCACCCCGCCGCCGACCACGACGACGTCCGGGTTGAAGATGTTCAGGTAGTTGGCGATGCCGACGCCGAGGTTGCGCCCGATCAGCGCCAGCGTGTCGATCGCCGCCTCGTCGCCGTCGTGCGCCAGCTCGGTGATCAGCGCGCCGGTCACCTCGCGGCCGCTCGCGTGCGCTCTGCCCAGCAGCGAGCCGGGCCGCTCGGTCGCGATCCGCGTCCCCTCGCGCATCAGCGCGGTGCCGGAGGCCATCACCTCGAGGCAGCCGTGGTTGGGGCAGTTGCCCTGGCAGCGGGGGCCGTCGCGGTCTATGACCATGTGCCCCAGCTCGGCGCCGGAGCCGATCGCGCCGCGGTAGACCCTGCCGTTCAGGATCAGCCCGCCGCCGATCCCGGTCCCGAGCGTCAGCACGACCGCGTCGTCGGCGCCCTGCGCCGCGCCGGCCTTGTACTCGGCGAGCGCGGCGACGTTCGCGTCGTTGTCGACGTGGACCGGCAGCCCCAGCCGCTCTGCCATCACGTCGCGGAACGGCATGTCTCTGATCGGCAGGTTGACGGCCATCGTGGCGACGCCGGTCCGCTGGTCGATCAGGCAGGGGATCCCGAAGCCGACGGCGGCGACCTCGTGGGGCGCGGCGGCGCGCACCTCCTCGACGGCGGCGACGATCACCTCGACCAGCTCGCGCTGGGGCAGGCCGTGCACCGTCTTGTAGACGCGGTGATGAACGGTCAGGTCGTCGTCGAGCGCCCCGGCGAGCACCTTCGTGCCGCCGAGGTCGACGCCGATAACGCACTCGGGCGACATCGTCGGCACTATAGACCGCGGCATGCCCGATCACCCAGACGAGCCCGACCGGCCCGGCGG
>JAEXXR010000352.1 GCA_023405705.1 Actinomycetes bacterium | reverse complement strand
CGGTCAGCGCGCGTCGCGCGACGACCGCGCGCCGTCGCCGCACAAGCTCGCGCCGCCACCACACGAGCCCTTCCGCGAGGGCGGCGCCGGCCGTGCCCGCACCGCCGACCGCCGGCGCGCCACCCTCCTCACTCCCGCGCGGAATACCCCGCGCAGGCCCGACCGACACCACCTCGGAGACGTCCGCCGAAAACCAGTGCTTCAGGCGCCGGAGCGGGTTCGCGACACCAGGGAGCGAACGGGGGTACGGCACGCGGCAATGGTAGCCTTCGCCGCCGGAACGACGCTCGATCTCGCTTCGCCGACCTGGCCGCATCGGGCGCAGCAAGCAAGGATCTGACGATGTCGAACGACACCCGCCGCCTCCCCCGCGGCACCCGCCGATGGCTCGCGCTCGCGTTGGGCGTGCTGACGGCGACCCTCGCGGCGGCCCTCCTCGCCGCCTGCGGAGGCGACGACTCCGACTCGGCGAGCACGAGCGCGCAGACGGAGACGAGCACGAGCACGACCGCAGCCGCGGGAGGCGGCACCGCAGCGCCGCAGGAGCAGTTCGCCGCAGGCGACTGGCCGGTCTTCGGCCGCGACCGCGACAACACCCGCTACGCGCCGCAGACCTCGATCAACAAGGAGACGATCGGCCGCCTCGGCGAGGCATGGCACTCCGACCTCGGCGGCAACCAGTGGCTCAACGAGGCCTTCCCGATCGTCGTCGACGGGGTCGTCTACGTCACCACCTCCACCAACGAGATCTACGCCTTCGAGGGCGACACCGGCAGAGTGAAGTGGAAGTACGCGCCGAGAGTCGACTTCTCGCTCTCCTCCGGCGTCGGCGGCTACGGGATCGTCGTCAACCGCGGCGTCGCGGTCGCCGACGGCAAGGTCTACCTGCTGACGTTCGACTGCAGACTGAAGGCAGTCTCCGCGGCGACCGGCGAGGAGATCTTCTCCACCCAGGTCGACGACCCGCGCACGGGCGCCTACGAGACGATGTCGCCGACGGTCTACAACGGCCTCGTCTACGTCGGCAACTCGGGCGCCGACCAGGGCGTCGCCGGCTTCGTCGCCGCCTACGACGCGGAGACCGGCAGAGAGGCGTGGAGATTCGACACGATCCCGCCGGTCGGCGAGGGCTGGCGCAGAGAGGGCACCGGCGGCGGCACCGTCTACATGGCCCCGACGATCGACACGCAGACCAACCGCGTGATCTTCGGCACCGGCAACCCCTCCCCCGCGATCGTCGGCGACAGACGCCCCGGCGACAACCTCTACACCTCCTCGATCGTCGCGCTCGACGCGACCACCGGCAGATACGTCTGGCACCACCAGGTCGTCGCGCACGACCTGTGGGACTACGACGCCGCCTCTCCGGTCGTCCTCTTCGACGCGGTCGTCGACGGCGAGAGAAAGCGCATGGTCGCCGAGGCCGGCAAGTCCGGCTGGCTGGTGATGCTCGACGCCGAGACCGGCGAGCAGGTCCACGAGCGGCTGTCGTTCGTGAGACAGCAGCGCTCGAAGCCGACGACGACGCCGACGCTCCAGTGCCCCGGCCCGCTCGGCGGCTCGCAGTACTCGCCGCTGGCGTACAGCCCGAGAGTGAACGCGGTCTACATCTCCGGCATCGACTTCTGCTTCCTGCTCGCGGTCAGCGACGAGAGACTGCCGGGCGAGTCGAACTTCGGCGGCACCCGCTCCTTCCCGTCCGACAACAGACCGACGGGCAGCTTCTCCGCCGTCGACATGTCGACCGGCAGATTCATCTGGAGAAGGAGAATGTCGACGCCGATGGGCGGCGGCGCGATGGTGACCGGCTCCGACATCGTCTTCACCGTCGACCAGCTCGGCTACCTCTACGGCTTCGACGCGAGAACCGGCGAGGAGCTGTGGAAGGGGTACCTCGGCCTCGCCGGGGCGGCCGCGCCGGTCCTCTACACGATCGACGGCGTCGACTACGTCGGCGTCGCGGTCGGCGGCTCAGGCCTGACCTCCTCGAACGACTTCGGCCCGATCGGCGCGCGCTTCTACGCGCTCAAGCTCGACGGCGGCAGAATCGTCGCCCCGAGAGCGCCGAGAAACCCGAGCGCGGACGACTGACCGTGCGCGCGGCGGCAGCGGCACGGTCCGCGGCCGCCGCGCTCCTCGTCGCGGCGCTGCTGGCGCTCGCGGCGGTCGTGGTCACGGGGTGCGGCGGTGGCGGTGACGATCGCCCCGCCGTCACGACACAGACCGCGAACGGCGGCGACGCGCCGCAGGACACCGGCGCCGACGTCGACTGGCCCCGCTTCGGCAACGACGACGACCAGTCGCGCTTCTCCCCGCTGGCCGCGATCGACCGCGACTCCGTCGACCGGCTCGGCGTCGCCTGGAGCTGGGAGCCCGGTCCCGGCAACGCGCAGTGGGAGAGCTATCCGGTCGTCGCCGACGGGACGATGTACCTGACGACCAACACCGGCCAGGTGCTCGCCTTCGACGCCGCCAGCGGCGCCGAGCGCTGGTCCCACACGCCGCAGGTCGACTTCCTCGCGGCGGCGATCTCCGGCCAGCAGCCGGTCCACCGCGGCGTCGCCGTCGAGGACGGCAAGGTCTTCCTCTACACCTACGACGCGAGACTGGTCGCGTTGAGCGCCGCCGACGGCCGCGAGCTGTGGACGACGCGCGTCGCCGACCCGCGCACCGGCACGACCGGCGCCTCGCCCCCGACCGTCTGGCGCGACCGGCTGATCGTCGGCAGCAGCGGCAGCGACGACCGCTCGGCGCGCGGCTTCGTCGCCGCCTTCGCGATCGAGGACGGCAGGGAGCTGTGGCGCTTCCACACGGTCGCGGACGGCCGTGGCGGCGGCCGCGTCTGGATGCCGCCGACGGTCGACGCCGACAGCGGCACCGTCTACGCCGGCACCGGCAACCCGAGCCCGGCGCTGACCGACCGCCCTCGCCGCGGCTGCGAGCGCTGGGTCAGCGGCCTCGTCGCGCTCGACCTGCGCGACGGGAGCCTGCGGTGGGGCGCCAACGAGGTCTGCGGCGACGTGTGGGACTACGACGGCGGCCAGCCGCCGCTGCTGTACGAGACCGACGGCGCGGACGGCGAACCGGTCCGCGCGGTCGGCCACGCGAACAAGTCCGGCGAGTACTTCATCCGCGACGCGGCGAGCGGCGAGGCGCTGGCGCCGCCGCGCCAGCTGATCGCGCAGACGCGCCCACGTCCGCGGCCGACCAGGGCGGGCACGACCGTCTGCCCCGGCGCGCTCGGCGGCGTCGCCTACGGCCCGGCGT
>JAEXXR010000344.1 GCA_023405705.1 Actinomycetes bacterium | reverse complement strand
GGCGGCCGGCTGCGGCGGGACCGCCAGCAGCGGCGGAGGCGGCGCGACGGCCGGCGCCGCGACCGCCGCGCCCGATCCGGAGGCGACGATCCGCACGGCCCAGTTCGGCGACGGCGTCGGCGGCGTCGATCCCGACATCTGGTACGACCTCAACGGCGGCTCGGTCCACGCGGCCGTCTACGAGGGGCTGCTGCGCTACAAGAGCGGCACGACCGAGATAGAGCCGGCGCTGGCCGAGTCCTACGAGGTCAGCAGAGACGGCCGCAGATACACGTTCAAGATCCGCCAGGGCGTCAGATTCCATGACGGAACCCCGCTGACGGCGGCCGCCGTCGCCGGCGCGTTCGCGCGCCGCAGAGCGCTGAGAGGACCGGCGGCCTACCTGGTCGCGGGCGTCAAGAAGGTCACGCCGGAGGGCGAGGACACGCTCGTGATCGAGCTGGCCGCGCCGGAGCTCGGCTTCCTCGACGCGCTCGCGTCGATCTACGGTCCGCGCGTGATCAGCCCGGCGGCGCTGAGCGCGCACGGCGCCGGCGAGGACGGCAAGCGCTGGTTCGCCTCCAACGCGGTCGGCACCGGGCCGCTGAGACTGGTCAGCTTCAAGCTCGGCGACGGCGCCGTGCTGGAGCGGTTCGACGACTACTGGGGCGAGCCGGCGAAGGCACGCCGCTACGAGGTCGACACGCTCCCGAACACCGGCGAGCAGCAGCTTCAGCTGCGCTCCGGGCAGCTCGACTTCCTCGCCGGCGGCTCGCTCCAGCCGGCCCAGCTGAAGGCGTTCGAGAGCAACCCGCAGTACGAGGTCGTGCGGCTCGACCAGGCGTTCCGGCCGATGCTGGTGCTCAACCCGAACAAGCCGCCGTTCGACGACGTCGCCAAGCGCAAGGCGTTCGTCGCCGCGCTCGACGTCGACGCCGCGACGAGACAGGTGTGGGGCGACGAGCTGATGTCGCCGCCCGACAGCTACGTCTCGCCGTTCCTGCTCGACCCGGCGCTCAACCCGGTGCAGGAGCAGACGAGCGACGCCGCGCTCGACGAGCCGGTGACGTTCGAGTACGTCGGCTCGATCCAGTCGCACCGCCAGTTCAGCGAGGCGATCCAGCAGCAGCTGCGCGCCGAGGACGTCGAGCTGGAGCTGAGCGCGACGACCGGCGCCGAGGTCTTCTCCTGGCCGCAGGATCCGCAGAGAGCGCCGAACGCCGCGATCGTCACCGTCTACGGCGACTCGGCGTACGTGCAGAGCCTGTTGGAGCCGTTCTTCCGCACCGGCTCGGCGGTCAACTTCCTCTCGTACTCCAACAGAGCGGTCGACGCGCTGCTCGACGAGGCCGCGGCGCAGACCGACCGCGACAGAGCGCTGAGACTGTTCGCGGAGGCGACGAACACGGTCGGCGGCGAGGACGCGGCGATCGTCTCGCTCGGGGACCTCAAGCAGGCGATCGTCGCGCGCAGGGGAGTCAGCGGCTTCCGCGGCGCGCCGACCTACATCGACGTCGTCGAGCTGGCCGCCGTCGGGAAGGCCGCCGGGCGATGACCCGCATGGTCCTCGGCCGCCTGGCGGCGACGCTCGTCGTCGTCTGGCTGCTGGCGACGCTCGTCTTCCTGCTCGGGACGGTCGTCCCCGGCGACCCGGCGCGCGCCTACGCCGGGCCGGGGGCGACCGCCGAGCTGCTGGCGCAGAAGCGCGCCGAGCTGGGCCTCGACCGCCCGCTGCCCGAGCGCTACGCCGACTACCTCGGCAAGCTCGCGCGGCTCGACCTGTCGGAGTCGATCACGACGCGCAACCCGGTCCGCGACGACCTCGCCGACCGCACGCCCGCGACGCTGGAGCTGGTCGTCGTCGCGGCGCTGATGTCGATCGCGATCGGCGGCCTCGTCGGCGCCGCGACGGCGCGGGCGCGCCGCGGGGCGGCCGGCGTGCGGGTGCTGCTGAGCGTCGGCGCGTCGATCCCCGGCTTCACGCTCGGCCTGCTCCTGCTGCTCGTCTTCTACGGCCAGCTCGGGCTGCTGCCGGCCGGCGGCCGGCTGTCGCCGCAGTACGGCGAGTTCGACGGCCCGACCGGCTTCCTGCTGCTCGACGGGCTGCTGGCCGGCAAGCCCCAGATCACGCTCGACGCCGCCTGGCACCTGCTGCTGCCGGCGTTCTGCCTGGCGCTGACGCCGGCGCTGCTGACGGCGCGCGTCTTCCGCTCGTCGCTGCAGTCGACGCTGAGAGCGGACCACGTCCGCACCGTGCGCGCGAGCGGGATGCCGGAGGGCCGCGTCTTCCGGCGCCACGTCGTGCGCAACAGCCTCAACGCGCCGCTGACGATCGCCGGCCTGACGTTCGGCGTGATGCTCGGTTCGACCGCCGTGATCGAGTCGATCTTCGGCTGGCCGGGTCTGGGCCTGTACGTCAGCCAGGCGATCTCGCAGAGCGACATCCCGGCGATCGCCGGCGTGACGCTCGTCGTCGGGCTTGCGTTCGTGCTCGCGAACGTGCTCGTCGACGTCGCCCAGACGGTGGCCGACCCGCGTCTGCGCGATGCTGCGTGATCGCTCCCGCCCGCCGATGACGACCCTGCACCCCGAGGTGATGCCGATGCCCCTGCTGGACCGTGACGACTCGCTGCTGGTGGTGATCGACACACAGCCCGGCTTCTACACCGGCCGCGCCGACGTCGACGCCGCCGTCTTCGACGCCTTCGTCGGGCGGGTCGCCTGGCTGGCGGGAGCGGCGCGCGCGCTCGAGCTGCCGGTCGTCGTGCTGGAGGAGGAGCCGGAGCGCTACGGGCCGACCGCCGACGCGGTGCGGGCGCAGCTGCCGGCCGGGACGACGGGGCTGCCGAAGGAGCAGTTCGGCCTGATGGGCAACCCGGAGCTGCGCGGGGCAGTCGAGCGGACCGGCCGGCGGACGGCGGTGCTCGCCGGGATGGAGACCGACGTCTGCGTCGCGCACTCGGCGATCGGGCTGCGCGACGCCGGCTGGCGCGTCGCGGTCGCGGTCGACGCGACCTACTCGCCGCCGGAGGCGCACGCGCACGGCCTCGACCGGCTGCGCGACGTGGGCGTCGAGCTGCTGTCGGCGAAGGGCGTGCTGTACGACTGGCTGCGCAGCGTGCCGGCGGCGATCGACTTCGTCGCGCGCAACCCGGAGCTGGCCGACCCGCCGGGCTTCAGCCTCTGAGGCGGCGAGCAGGCTCGGGCGGCATGCGGATCGAGATCGAGACCGACTGCGCGCTGACGTCCTCCGACGGGGTCGTGCTGCGCTCCGACGTCTACCGACCGGCAGGCGCGAGCGAGCTGCCGACGCTCGTCCAGCGGACGCCGTACGACAAGAGCCAGGCGGTCCGCAGCGACGTCGACGTGCTGCGGCTCGTCCGCGCCGGCTACGCCGTCGTCGTCCAGGACGTCCGCGGGCGGGGTGGCTCGGAGGGCACGTTCGAGCCGTTCCGGCACGAGGCCGCCGACGGCGCCGAGACGATCGCGTGGGCGGCGGCGCAGCCGTGGTCCTCGGGCGCGGTCGGGATGTTCGGCGCCTCCTACGTCGGCATCGTGCAGTGGCTGGCGGCGAGCGCGGCGCCGCCGGCGCTGCGGGCGATCGCGCCGTTCCTGACGAGCCCGGACCCGTACGACGGCTGGGCCTATCAGGGCGGCGCCTTCGAGCTGGGCTTCGCGCTGCAGTGGCATGCGGCGAGCCTCGCGACCGAGCCGCTCGCCGACGATCCGCGCGACGACTTCGAGGCGAGCGCGCGCCTTCGGCCGATCGCCGGCCACCCGGGACTGGCACCGTTCCACGCCGACTGGCTCGCCCATCCGCAGCGGGACGCATGGTGGGAGCGGCTGGCCCCGCGCGAGCGGATCGCCGCCGTCACCGTCCCGGCGCTGTCGATCGGCGGCTGGCACGACCTCTTCCTGCGCGGCACGCTCGCCGGCCACGCCGCCGCAGCCGCGCATCGGAACGGCTCGCGGCTGCTCGTCGGCCCGTGGTCGCACGCGGTCACGGGCGGCGCCTTCCCGCAGCGCGATCACGGCCGGCACGGCGGGCTCGACGCGGTCGACCTGACCGACCTGCACCTGCGCTGGTTCGACCGCCACGTGCGCGGCAGCACCGACGACGCGCCCGAGCCGCCGGTCCGGCTGTTCGTGATGGGCGCCGGCCGTTGGCGCGACGCCGACGCCTGGCCGCTCCCGGAGACGACCTGGACCAGCTGGCACCTCGGTGCGGACGGCACGCTGTCCGCAGAGCCGCGGGAACCCGACGGCGCGGACGCGTACCGATACGACCCCGACGACCCGGTCCCGACCTGCGGCGGTGCGACCTTCCTGCCGGGCCAGGAGGTCGGCGCCCGCACCGGACCGCTCGACCAGCGTGCCGTCGAGCGGCGCGCCGACGTGCTCGTCTACTCGACGCCGCCGCTGGAGCGCGAGGTCGAGGTGATCGGCCCCGTCGAGCTGGTGCTGCACGTCTCCTCCTCTGCGCCCGACGCCGACTTCACCGGCAAGCTCGTCGACGTCCACCCGGACGGCTTCGCGGAGCTGCTCGCCGACGGCATCCAACGCGCGCGCTGGCGAGCCGGGGCCGCCGAGCCGGCCCCGCTGATCCCCGGCGAGGTCCACGAGCTGCGGATCGACCTCGGCGCGACGGCCAACCGCTTCCGCGCCGGCCATCGCATCCGGCTGGAGGTCTCCAGCAGCAACTTCCCCCGCTTCGACCGCAACACGAACACGGGCGGCGACGTCGCCACCGAGCATGACGCCGACGCCGTCGTCGCCGTCAACACGATCCACCGCGGCCCGACCCACCCCTCCCGCCTGGTCCTGCCGGTCGTCCCGGGCTGAGCGGCTCCGAGCCCGCGGCGGGGCGCCCCGCACAGGGGCGCCGCCGCGACACCGGCTAGCGCCGGTCGCCCGCCGCCACGCCAGCCACGCCCGCCGGCGCCGGTGCCGGCACGCTCACGCCGAAGACGCTGATCTTGCGCTGTCTGCCGCCGGTCGGGGTGAAGGCGACCCAGAGGCGCAGGCGGGTGGCGCCTCTGCCGCGCGCGATCACCTCACGGCCGCGTCTGTTCGGCCGCAGCGTCAGCGTGACGAGGCCGGCGCGCCGCACCGTGTGGCGCCCGGTCGCGAAGGCGAAGCGGCTCGGCAGCGGGGTGAAGGTCGCGGAGGCGCCGGCGAGGGTCACCTTGCGCGCGGTCAGCATCGTCTCCGCGCGGCCGCGGCCGGGGAAGCGGACGGTGAAGCGGAGGCTGCCGTCGGCGTTCGTGCGCACGCGCGTGAATCTGACGGCGTTGGAGGGCGTGCCTCCCGGTCTCCCGCCGGGACCGTCGGACCCTCTTCTCCCGCCGCCGGGCGGCGTGCCGGGCCCGTCTGAACCGCCTCTTCTGGCCGGCGGATCGGCCGGTCTCACGACCGTGTAGGAGATGCTCGCGCTCGCCGTCTGCCCGTCTCTCGACGTCGCGGTGACGCTGTAGGAGCGGTTGCCGGCCGTCGTCGTGTCGAGCACCCCGGCGCCGCTCGCGCCGGCGCCGTCGACGCACGAGGCGATGCCGGGGCCGAAGGCGCCCTCGGCGCACGCGAAGGCGGTCTCGACGCGGTCACCGACGGTGTAGGTGCCGCCGCTCGCGGGCGCGCCGATCGTCGCGCTCGGCGCCTCGGCGACCGTGTACTCGATCGACGTGCCGCCGCTCAGGCCGTCGTCGCTTCTGACGTCGACCGAGTAGGTGAATCTGCCGGCTCTGCTCGTGTCGAGTCTGCCGCTGCCGTCGCTCACGCCGTCGCTGTCCTCGCAGAGGACGATCGGGCCGCCGCTCTGGCCGACCGCGCAGCTGAAGCTCGTCGTCACCGGCTCGCCGACCGCGAAGTATGCGCCGTCTCTCGGCGAGCTGATCGTCGCCGTCGGCACTCTCGCGACGGTGTAGGTGACCGAGTCGGTCGCTCTCTGGCCGCTGCCGGAGGTCGCGGTGACGGTGTAGGTGTGGGTGCCGGGCGTGGTCGTGTCGAGTCTGCCGGGGCTGGTTCTGCCGGCGTCGTCGAGGCAGCTCGTGATGCCGGGGCCGCTCGCGCCGTCGGTGCAGCTGAAGGCGGTCGCGACGTTCGTGCCGACGGCGTAGACCTGACCGCCGGCCGGCGCGGTGATCTCGGCGCTCGGGGCGGCGGCGACGGTGTAGGTGATCGACGTCGTTCTCGTCTGGCCGCTGCCGGAGGTCGCCGTCACGGTGTAGGTGTGGGTGCCTGTGGTGCTCGTGTCGAGTCTGCTCGGGCTGGTTCTGCCGTCGTCGTCGAGGCAGCTCGTGATGCCCGGACCGCTCGCGCCGTCGGCGCAGGTGAAGGCGGTCGGGACGTCTTGGTCGACGGCGTAGGTCCCGCCGCTCGCCGGGGCCGTGATCGTGGCGCTCGGCGCTCCCGCGACCGTGTAGGTGATCGAGTCGGTCCCTCTCTGGCCGCTGCTGGAGGTCGCGGTGACGGTGTAGGTGTGGGTGCCGGGCGTCGTCGTGTCGAGCGTGGCGGGGCTGGTTCTGCCGGCGTCGTCGAGGCAGGTGGCGATGCCCGGGCCGCTCGCGCCGTCGGCGCAGGTGAAGGCCGTGGCGACGTTCTGCCCGACCGCGTAGGTGCCGCCGGTCGCCGGCGCGGTGATGGTCGCGCTCGGCGCGGCGGCGACGGTGTAGGTGATCGACGCGGTTCTCGTCTGGCCGCTTCTGGAGGTGGCTGTGACGGTGTAGCTGTGGGTGCCCGTGGCGCTGGTG
>JAEXXR010000569.1 GCA_023405705.1 Actinomycetes bacterium | reverse complement strand
TCTCGGAGCGGCTCTTCTCGCCGCTCTCGCGGCGGTTCTTCTGGCAGCGGCTCTGGCGGGGGCTCTCGCCTCCGCTCTCGCAGCGGCTCTTCTGGCCGGAGCGGCTCTCGCAGCGGCGGGAGCGGCTCTCTCGGCCGGCGCGGCGTCGGCCTCGGCGGCCGGGGCGTCAGCCTCGGCAGCGGCCGGGGTCTCGGCCTCTGCGGCAGCCGGAGCCTCGGCAGCCGGAGCCGCCTCGGTCTCGGCCGGAGCCTCGGCAGCGGTCTCGGCCGAAGCGTCGGGCGTGCCGTTGGAGGCCGCGGCCTCCTCCTTCTTGCCGCCCTTGTCCTTGGAGGGCTTGTCGCCTCTGCCGGCCTCGGGCGTCTCCGCGAGCACGGCCTTCGACGGGCCGAGCATCATCGTCATGTTGCGGCCGTCCTGGATCGGACGCTGCTCCACGACGGCGAGATCGACCAGCTCCTCCGCGAGTCTCTCGAGCAGGGCCTGACCACGTTCCGGATGGGTGACCTCGCGCCCGCGGAACATGATCGTGATCTTGACCTTGTCCTTGTGCTTGAGGAAGCGGGTGACGTGACCCTTCTTCGTGTCGTAGTCGTTCTGCGCGATCTTCGGGCGGAACTTGATCTCGCGGATCGTGATCTGCTGCTGGTGCTTGCGGGCGGCCTTCTGCTTCTGCGCCTGCTCGTATCTGTACTTCGAGTAGTCGAGCACGCGGCAGACGGGCGGACGCGCGTCCGCGGCGACCTCGACGAGGTCGAGATCACGCTCCTGCGCATACCTGAGAGCGTCCGGCGTCTTGAGGATGCCGATCTGCTGGCCGTCTTCGCCGATCAGGCGCACCTCGGGAACGCGGATGCGCTCGTTGATGCGCGTGTTGTCCCGCTCGGGCGGGCGCCGGTCAAACCGTCGAGGGACCGGCATTACGAGGCGTCGTTCTGTCGCGTCAAGAGTTGCGCGACTCGTTGGTCATGAGCATCAAGGGGCCGCAGTATAGCGGCGTCCGCGGCGCCGGTTGAAGCTTTTCTGGCAACGATCGTCCGCATTCCGCGTCAGGCCGTCCGCTCCGCCGTCTCCCGCGCGACGCGCGCGACGAACTCGTCGAGCGGCACGCTGCCCTCGTCGCCCTCGCCGTGGCGCCGCACCGCGACCTGCCCGGCCTCGGCCTCTCTGTCGCCGAGCACCAGCATGTACGGCATCTTCTGCAGCTCGGCGTCGCGGATCTTGCGGCCGACCGACTCGACCCGCTCGTCCAGCTCGACCCGCACGCGCGCGGCGCGCAGCTTCGCGACGACCTCGCGGGCGTAGTCGGCGTGGCGGTCGGCGATCGGCAGCACGGCGACCTGCACCGGCGCCAGCCAGACCGGGAACTCGCCGGCGTAGTGCTCGATCAGCATGCCGATGAAGCGCTCGTAGGAGCCCATCGCGGCGCGGTGGATCATCACCGGCGTGTGCTCTCTGTCGTCGGCGCCGACGTAGCTGAGGCCGAAGCGCGCCGGCATCGAGTAGTCGAGCTGGACGGTGCCGAGCTGCCACGAGCGGCCGAGCGAGTCGGTCACGTGGAAGTCGATCTTCGGGCCGTAGAAGGCGCCGTCACCCTCGTTGACGCGGTAGTCGAGGCCCTGGTGTCTCAGCGCCTCGGCGAGCTTGCCCTCGGCGCGGTCCCACATCTCCTCGCTGCCGATGCGGTTCTCCGGGCGGGTCGACAGCTCGATGTCGATGTCGAAGCCGAAGCGGCCGAGCGTCTCGAAGATCAGGTCGAGGCAGCCGATGACCTCCTCCTGCACCTGCTCCTCGGTGCAGAAGATGTGGGCGTCGTCCTGCGCGAAGTGGCGGACGCGCAGCAGGCCGTGGAGCGTGCCGGAGGGCTCGTAGCGGTGCAGCAGGCCCGGCTCCGAGTAGCGGATCGGCAGCTCTCTGTAGGAGTGGCGCTGCATCCCGAACAGCTGGCAGTGGCCGGGGCAGTTCATCGGCTTGACGGCCATGTCGCGGTCCTCCGCGGCCGTCAGGAACATGTTCTCCTTGTACTTGCCCCAGTGGCCGGAGGTCTTCCACAGCTCGCTGTCGTAGATCTGCGGCGTCTTGACCTCGTCGTAGCCGCGCGGCTCGTTCATCTCGCGCGTGAAGGCGACGAGCGAGTTCCACAGCTTCGCGCCGCGCGGCAGCCAGAAGGCCGAGCCGGGCGAGACGGCCGAGAACTGAAACAGCTTCAGCTCTCTGCCGAGCTTGCGGTGGTCGCGCGCCTTCGCCTCCTCCAGCCGCTCCAGGTGGGCGGCGAGGTCGTCCTTGGAGAAGAACGCGGTCCCGTAGATGCGCGTCAGCATCGTCCGTCTCGCGTCGCCGCGCCAGTAGGCGCCGGCGATCGACTGCAGCTTGAACGCCTTGATCCGCTTCGTGCCCGGGCCGTGCGGGCCGCGGCAGAGGTCGGTGAAGGGGCCGTTGGTGTAGAGCGAGACCGACTCGACCGGCGCGTCGGCCGAGGCGTTTCTGACGAGGTCCTCGATCAGCTCGACCTTGTACGGCTGGTCCTCGCGCACGAACCGCTCGAGCGCCTCGCCGACCGAGACGTCCTCGCGGTCGAACTGCTCGTCGGCCTTGATGTGCTCGCGCATCTTCTGCTCGATGCGCTCGAAGTCCGCGTCGGAGACGGTGACGCCGTCCGGGAACTCGAAGTCGTAGTAGAAGCCGTCCTGGATCGGCGGGCCGATCGAGATCTTCACGCCGGGATAGAGGTCCATCACCGCCGCGGCGAGGACGTGCGCCGTGTCGTGGCGCAGCAGGTCGAGCGCGTCGTCGCTGGAGGGCGTGACGATCTCGAGCTTCGCGCCGTCGTGGAGCGGCGCCGTCAGGTCGCGCAGCTCGCCGTCGACCTTGACCGCGAGCGCTGCGCGCGCGAGGCCGGCGCCGATCGCGGCGGCGGCGTCGGCGCCCGTGGCGCCGTCTTCGAGTTGGAGCTCTGTTCCGTCTGGCAGGAGGGCCTTCATCGGTCCGCCATGGTACGCGAACCGGGCACCCCGCCGCGACCGCACAGATGCGGTCCACACCTGTGAGGGCCGGCAGCCCCTCCCCGCGACCGGGGGCTGGCCCCACCCCCGCTCGGGGCCTGTCCGCACATGCGCTCGCGGGCGGCCCTCATGGGCGCGCCCGAGCGCCGCTGGGACGCTGCTCCAGGCAACGGAGTCATGGGACGCAAGGGGTTGCGAGCAATGCAGAAAGAGAACTTCGCGGCGCGCGCCGGACGTTGGAGCGCACGCCACCGCAAGACGGCCATCCTGGGCTGGATCGCATTCGTGGTCGTCGCCTTCATGGCCGGCAACATGGCCGGGACCCAGTCGCCGAGCGACCGCGACAGCGGCACCGGTGAATCCGGCCGCGCCGAGCAGATCTTCTACGACGCCTTCCCGCAGCGGTCCGACGAGACCGTGCTGGTGCAGTCGCCGCGGCTGACGGCGAGAGACCCGGTCTTCAGGACCGCGGTCGCGGACGTCGTCAGGCGGATGGAGCGGCTGCCGGAGGTCGCGAGCGTGAGATCGCCGCTGACGCCGGAGAACGCCGGGCAGATCGCGCCCGGCGGCCACGCCGCGATCGTGCAGATCGAGATGAGACGCAGCGAGGACGACGCCGAGGCCGACGTGCCGGCGCTGCTCGCCGCCACGAGCGCGGCGCAGTCGGAGAACCCCGAGCTGCGGATCGAGCAGTTCGGTGACGCGAGCGCGAGCAAGGCGCTCGGCAAGATGTTCGAGGACGACTTCAAGAAGGCCGAGCTGCTGTCGATCCCGATCACGCTGATCATCCTCGTGTTCGCGTTCGGCGCGCTGATCGCGGCGGGCATCCCGCTGCTGCTGGCCCTCTCGAGCGTGATGGCGACGCTCGGGCTGGTCGCGATCGCCTCGCACCTGCTGCCGGTCGACGAGTCGGTCGCCTCGGTGGTGCTGCTGATCGGCCTCGCCGTCGGCGTCGACTACTCGCTCTTCTACCTGCGCCGCGAGCGCGAGGAGCGGGCGGCGGGACGGTCCGAGGAGGCCGCCCTGGAGGCCGCCGCCGCGACCTCGGGCCGCGCGGTGCTGATCTCAGGCCTGACCGTGATGATCGCGATGGCCGGCATGTTCATCACCGGCGACAGCACGTTCATGGGGATGGGCATGGGCGCGATGATGGTCGTCGGCGTCTCGCTGGTCGCCTCGCTGACGGTCCTCCCCGCCCTGCTCTCCAAGCTCGGCGACAAGGTCGACCGCGGTCGGATCCCCTTCCTGATGCGCAAGCGCGACGTGACGAAGGCGCCGCGCGCCTGGTCGGCCGTGATCGACGCCGTGCTGAAGCGGCCGCTCGTCTCGGTGCTGCTCGCGGGCGGGCTCCTGCTGGCGCTCTGCCTGCCGGTGATCGGGATGAAGACGGCTGTCCCCGGGATCGAGACGCTGCCGCGCTCGCTGCCGGTGATGCAGACCTACGACCGCATCCAGGCGGCCTTCCCCGGCCAGCAGATCGAGGCCCAGCTGGCGGTCGCCGGCGCCGGCTCGCTGGAGACGGCCGAGGCGAGAGCGGCGCTCGGAGAGTTCCGCAGAGCGGCGCTCGCCAGCGGCGTGATCCACGAGCCGATCTCGGTCGAGCTGTCCAGAGACGGAGAGGTCGCGCGGATCGGGCTGCCGATCGACGGCGACGGCACGAACGACGCCTCGCACCGATCGCTCGACGTGCTGCGCGGCGAGCTGGTGCCGGAGCTGCGGGCGCAGCTGCCGGAGGGCGCCGAGACGCCGGTGACCGGCACGACCGCCGGGACGCAGGACTTCAACGAGCTGATGAGCGCGAAGATCTGGCTGGTGTTCGCCTTCGTCCTCTCGCTGGCGTTCCTGCTGCTGCTCGTGACCTTCCGCTCGGTCGTGATCGCGGCGAAGGCGATCGCGCTCAACCTGCTGTCGGTCGGCGCGGCGTACGGCCTGCTCGTGCTGATCTTCCAGCACACCTGGGCCGAGGGGCTGCTCGACTTCGACTCGACCGGCGCGATCACCTCGTGGCTGCCGCTGTTCCTGTTCGTCGTCCTGTTCGGGCTGTCGATGGACTACCACGTCTTCATCCTCAGCCGGGTCCGCGAGGCCTACGACAAGGGCATGAGCACCGAGCAGGCGGTCGCGCACGGGATCAAGTCGACCGCCTCGACGGTGACGAGCGCGGCGATCATCATGGTCGCGGTCTTCGGGGTCTTCGCGACGCTGTCGGCGATCGAGTTCAAGCAGCTCGGGGTCGGCCTGGCGGCCGCGATCTTCATCGACGCGACGATCGTCCGCGCGGTGCTGCTGCCGGCGACGATGAAGCTGCTCGACGAGTGGAACTGGTACCTGCCGCGCTGGCTGGAGTGGCTGCCGCGCGTGACGCACGAGCCGTCGGTCGAGACGGCCGGCGAGGACGGCCGCACCGCCGCCGAGCGGGACCGCGAGCGAGAGCTGGCCGGGGTCTGAGACCAGCGTCCCGGTCTCCGACCTCCGACCGGGAAGCGGAGCGAGCCGGACGGGGACGGGGTGCAGCGCAGACCCCGCCCCGCCGCCGCTCCCCCGACGTTCGCCGCGCCCGCCGTCGTGCGGGCGCGGCGCCGTTTTCGGGCAGAATGCCGCGGATGACGCGCGACCCGTTCGGAAACGAGACCCCGCAGCGCCCGCCGGCGCCCGGCGTGAGGCTGCTGCAGCTGATCGGCATCGCCGAGATCGTCATCGGCGTGATCCTGCTGATCGCCGGCTTCGCGGCCGACACGACGATCCTGGCGCTGATCGGCGGCGTGCTGGTCGCCAGCTCCGGGACGCTGTTCGTCTTCGCGCGCACGCTCGCGAACCGCAGCTGAACGCGCCGACCGCAGCTGAACGCGCCGCGGCCGCCGCTGAGGTCAGCGGCGGCCGGTGCGGTGCGGCGCGGATGTCGGATGGCGTGGTTCAGGAGGCGACGTTCACGCAGATCGCCTGACCCTGGATTCTGCGCTCGGAGCCGCTGTCGTTGGTGACGCGGACGAACCAGGCGAGACCGTCGGCGTTCGGGGCGCCGCTGCGGTTGAGCGTCAGGCCGGACGAGCTGTTGGAGTCGAAGCCGCCGCCGACCACGCGCTTGCCCTCCGGGCATCTGATCGTCTGCTGCACGCTGGCTCTGTCGGCGACCGTGATCTCGGGGCCGATCACCAGCTCGTAGCCGGAGATGCCGGGCGCGCCGGGCTGCCCCTGCGGGCCGGCCTGGCCCTGCGGACCGGCCGGGCCGGCGGGACCGGCGGCGCCGGCGGGCAGCTGACCGGACTTGAAGTCCTTCGCCAGGAGCGAGCCGTCTCTGACCTTGCCGGAGCCGATCGCGTTGGACTGGACCTTCTGCGCCGAGACGGCGCCGTTCTTCAGCTGAGCGGTGCCGACACTCGCCTTCGGCAGGTTGATCGCGGCGTACGAGGTGCCGCCGAGTGCGACGAACAGCGCGACCAGGCCGACGACGAGACCGGCGGAGGGGCGACGAGAAGCGATGGACTTGAACATGACTGCTCCTTGAGTGGAGTGCGCGGTGGCCGTTGTGGTCTCCGCTGGTGAGATTCATGTTCTTGTCTGGGAAGGGGCGCTTCTGGGGAGTCGCCGACGCTCGTTGTGTCGCCTTCGCGACAGAGCGCCGCCGGCGCACCCGCGTGGGGCGCGCCGGCGGCGGCTCCGGCGTTCAGTTCGGGTCAGGCGC
>JAEXXR010000557.1 GCA_023405705.1 Actinomycetes bacterium | reverse complement strand
GCGGCGGCCTCGGGCTGCGGCTCGGCGAGGAGTACCGCCAGCGGATCGCCGACGCGATGCAGCCCCACCTCTTCAACGACGACCGCCCGCCGGAGGTCCGCCTCGCCGCATTGGGCGACCTCGGCGGCGCGATCGGCGCAGCCCTGCTCGTCGCCTGAGCGCCGCGCCCGCCGCGCGCCCGGGCCGGCGCGCCTCCTGCGGATGACTGCGGCTCTGGGGGCGCGTGAGGCCCCCAGAGCCGCAGTCATCGCCGGCTACGGCGCGTTCGGCGCCGGGTCCTCGTTGTCGCGCTCCTCGGGCGGCGGCGTGCCTTCGCCCTCGTAGTCGGTGTCGGCGTCCAGCGGCGGCGCGTCGGCCGTGATCATGTCGTCGTCGTCCGGCGGGTTGCTCGACTGCGCGTCGCCCAGCGAGGCCTCGCCGTGGCCGACCCGGTCGGCCCCATCATGCGATCGGTTCATGGCAGGAGCGTGCCCGCCGCGGGATGCTTCTTCACACAACGCTAACCGGAGCGCGCGCTCCCCTTGTGCTACCTTGCCCAACCGGATCGCTCACTCCGGTTACTTCAAGGGACGGAACAGGACGCATGTCAACACAGGCCCCAGCCGCATCCGCGCAGGCCACGAGCTCGGAGACGAACCGCTGGGTCGTGCTCGTGCTCGTCTGCCTCGCCCAGTTCATGGTGGTGCTCGACGCGACGATCGTGAACGTCGCACTGCCCTCCATACAGGCAGACCTCAACTTCAGCCCGGGCAACCTCGCCTGGATCATCAACTCCTACACGCTGCTCTTCGGCGGCTTCCTCCTGCTCGGCGGCCGCGCCGCCGACCTGTTCGGCCGCAAGCGCGTCTTCCTCGCGGGCGTCGTGCTGTTCAGCGTCGCCTCCGCGCTGTGCGCGCTGTCGACCTCGCAGGGGATGCTGATCGCCTTCCGCGCCCTCCAGGGGCTCGGCGCCGCGCTCGTTTCCCCCGCCGCGCTGTCGATCATCATGACCACCTTCGCCGACGGCGCCGAGCGCACGAAGGCGCTCGCCGTCTGGGGCGCGATCGCGGCCTCCGGCTCGGCCTTCGGCCTCCTGCTCGGCGGCTTCCTGACCGAGTCGCTGTCGTGGGAGTGGATCTTCATCGTCAACGTCCCGATCGGCGTCGGCGCGTTCCTCTTCTCGCTGAGACTGATCCCGGAGTCGAAGGGCGAGATCAGCGGGCAGAGCTTCGACGTCGCCGGCGCGCTGCTGGTGACCGGCGGCCTCGTCTCGCTCGTCTACGCGATCGTCAAGGCCGGTGAGGACGGCTGGGGCTCGGCCGCGACGCTCGGCTTCGGCGCGCTCGGCGTGATCCTGCTGGTCGCGTTCGTCCTCGTCGAGACCCGCCACAAGGACCCGCTCGTGCGGCTCGGGATCTTCAAGACCCGATCGCTGTCGACCTCCAACGGCGTGATGCTCGTCGTCGCCGGCGGCATGTTCGCGATGTTCTTCTTCGCGACGATCTACGTGCAGGAGGTGATGGGCTACTCGCCGCTGAAGGCCGGCCTCGCCTTCCTGCCGTTCACCGTCGGCATCATCGCCGGCTCGGTCGCCGCCCAGCAGCTGATCCCCCGGATCGGCGTGCGCGCGCAGATCCTCTTCGGCCTTGCGCTCGCCGCGATCGGCCTGCTGCTGATGACCCGCATCACCGCGGACGGCAACTACGTGACGCAGCTGCTGCCGGCCGTGATCGTGATGTCGATCGGCATGGGCAACACGTTCGTCCCGCTGACGCTCCTGGCGACGACGAACGTCGAGGCCGAGGACGCAGGCCTGGCCTCCGGCCTCTTCAACACCTCGCAGCAGATCGGCGGCGCGCTCGGCCTCTCGATCCTCTCGACGCTCGCCGCGTCGCGGACCGACAACCTGATCGCGGACGGCTCCAACCCGGTCGGCGCGCTGGTCGACGGCTACCACCTCGCGTTCCTGATCGGCGCGATCTTCATCGCCGCCGGGGCGGTCGCGATCGCCCTGCTGATCCGCAGAAAGGACGTCGCGTCGATCAACGCGGCGGAGGCCGGCCAGGTGCAGATGGCGCATTAGCCCCGCGTCAGAGGAGCGGACCCGGGTATCGTCGAACACGGACACGCCATGGCGACCGTCGACACGACAACCAGCGGCGAAGCGCAGCGGACGCTGCGCGCGGACGCGAGACGCAATCGCGAGCGCGTCCTCGCCGCGGCCTCGGCGGCCTTCGCCGAGGAGGGCTTCGACGTCGGCGTGGCGGCGATCGCCAGACGCGCCGGCGTCGGGACCGGGACGCTCTTCCGCCACTTCCCGACCAAGCTCGACCTCGAGGTCGAGGTCGTGCTGGAGCGTGCGTCGGAGATGCGGGCCAACCTGCGCGCCGCGCTCGACGAGCCCGACCCGTGGACGGCCTTCGCGCTGCTGATGGAGCGGATCGTCGAGCAGACCGCCTGCGACCGCTGCATCGGCCAGGCGACGAAGCCCGACCTGCAGGCCGACCCGCGGATCAGAGCGCTCGGCGACGAGATGCTCGCGGGCGTCGAGGCGATCCTCGCCCGCGGCCGCGAAGCCGGCGTGCTGCGCCGCGACGTCACCGCCGAGGACATCCCCGTGCTCGCCTCCGCGATCGGCACGACGATGGAGCGCTTCGGCAACGCGACGCCCGACCTGTGGCGCCGCTACCTCGGCGTCGTCCTCGACGGCCTGCGCGCCGACGGCGCCGTTCCGCTGCAGCCGGGCCCGCCCGGGCCCGACATCCTCAGCGACGCCTGCAAGTAACGCGGGCGGCCCTCCGCGTCGCGGAGCACCGCACCCGCGTCGCGAGCGCCCCACCCCACACGCCGGGAATGCGCAAAAGCGCCCCTTCCCGCGCGAGTCAGCGATCGGCCGAGGGCTCGCGCTGTCGCGTCAGCAACCCGAACGCCGCGACCGAGGCGACGCCCAGCGCCGCGACCGTCAGCGCCAGCGGCAGCGCCGTGTCGGCGCCGCCGATCCCCGCCAGCGGCGCGAGCGCCGCGCCGAAGGCGTACTGCGACAGCCCCAGCAGCGCCGAGGCGCTGCCGGCGATCGCCGGGTCGCCCGACAGCGCGAGCGCCGTCGCGTTGGGCCCGACGAGCCCGAGCGAGGCGACGATCGCGAAGAAGGCCGGGAGGATCGCCGCCAAGCCGGCGCCCGCAAGCACCGCGAGCAGCAGCGCCGCCGCGCCCGTGAGGCCGATCCACAAACCGGCCGCCACCAGCCGCCGCGGCCCCGTCCGCCCCACCAGCCGCGCGCTGATCTGCGCGAACAGGACGATCCCGAGCGCGTTGACGGCGAAGACGACGCTGAACTGCTGCTCGGAAAGCCCGTGGATCTCCTGCAGCACGAACGGCGAGCCGGCGATGTAGCAGAACATCATCGCGGCGCCGAGGCCCTGCGCCAGCGTGCAGCCGACGAAGAAGCGGTCGCGCAGCAGGCGGCCGAAGACGCCGGTCGTCGCCCGGAGCCCGCCGCCGTGGCGGTGCGCCGTCGGCAGCGTCTCCGGCACGAGCCGCCACCCGACGAGCAGCAGCGCGACGCCGATCGCCGCCAGCACCCAGAAGACCCCGCGCCAGTCGGTGACGGCCAGCAGCTGCCCGCCCGCGATCGGCGCGACGATCGGCGCGAGGCCGTTGACGAGCACCAGCAGCGCGAAGAAGCGGGCGGCCGCCTCTCCCTCGTGCAGGTCGCGCACGACCGCGCGCGCGATCACGATGCCGGCCGCCCCGGCCGCGCCCTGCAGGAAGCGCAGCGGCAGCAGCGCCCAGATCGACGGCGCCAGCGCGCACAGCGCCGAGGCGAGCGCGTAGAGCGCGAGGCCGATCAGCAGCGGCCGGCGGCGGCCGCGCGCGTCGCTGAGCGGTCCGGCGAGCAGCTGGCCGGCGGCGAGCCCGAGCATGCATGCCGTCAGCGTCAGCTGCGCCGTCGCCGCCGAGCTGCCGAGATCGCCGGCCAGCTGCGGCAGGCCCGGCAGGTACATGTCGAGCGACAGCGGCCCGAAGGCGGTCAGCGCCCCGAGCGCGACGACGAGCGTGCGCTGGCGTGGGAGCTCGCGAGCCACGGCGAAGGACGGTAGCCGGCCGGGCATGCTCGCGCTGTCGTCGTTTGTGTCCCATAACGGGACACGAACGACGACACGTCCGGCACGCACCGCCCTCGTGTGACTCAGATCACATTCGACGTCAAAAGGTTCGTGTTCTAATCTTTCGGTACCGAAAGATTCCAAGCGTCAGGCCCCGATGACCGAATCCACCACCACCCCGCCCGGCCGCGCCGGCGTGCCCGCGCACGTCTGGCCGATCGCCATCGTCGTGATCCTCGGCATGATCATGTCGGTCCTCGACACGACGATCGTCAACGTCGCGCTCGAGGACCTCTCGATCGAGCTGAACGCCTCCCTGGACCAGATCCAGTGGATCGTGACCGGCTACATGCTCGCGCTCGCCGCAGTGATCCCCGTCACCGGCTGGGCCGCGACCCGCTACAGCGCGAAGAAGCTCTACATCGCCTCGCTCGTCCTCTTCACGCTCGGCTCGCTGCTGTGCGGCCTGGCGTGGAACTCGGAGACGCTGATCGCCGCGCGCGTCCTGCAGGGCCTCGGCGGCGGCATGCTCGCCCCGATCGGCCAGATGATCCTCGTCAAGGCCGCCGGCCCGCAGAACCTGCCGCGGATCATGAGCGCGATCGGCGTCCCGATCATCCTCGCGCCGGTCTTCGGCCCGACGCTCGGCGGCCTGCTGATCGAGCACGCCGGCTGGGAGTGGATCTTCTTCATCAACCTGCCCGTCGGGATCGCGGCGGTCGTCGCCGCCGTCAAGCTGCTGCCGCGCGACAGCGGCTCGCCCGCCGCCGGCAGGCTCGACGCGCTCGGGCTCGTGCTCGTCGCGACCGGGCTCGTAGGCGTCACCTACGGCCTCGCCGAGAGCGGCGTCGCCGGCAGCCTGCTCGACGAGCGGGTGCTGCTGCCCGCCGGCGCCGGTCTCGTGCTGATCGCCCTCTTCGTGCTGCGCGCGCTGCGGATCCCGAGACCGCTGCTCGACGTGCGGCTGTTCGCCAACAAGGCGTTCACGGCCGCCTCGCTGACGACCTTCTGCCTCGGCGCCGCGCTGTTCGGCGCGATGATCCTGATGCCGCTCTACTTCCAGACGGTGCGCGGCCAGGACGCCGTCCAGACCGGCCTGCTGCTGATCCCGCAGGGCGTCGGCGCGGCGATCGCGATGGCCCTCTCCGGCCGCGCGACCGAGCGCCTCGGCGGCGGCATGACCGCGCTGATCGGCGGCGTCGTCACGATCGTCACGACGGTCCCGTTCGTGCTGATCGGCGCCGAGACCTCGTTCGTCCTGCTCGGCTTCGCGATGGTGCTGCGCGGCTTCGGCATCGGCATGTCGATGATGCCGTCGATGACCGCGGCCTTCTCGGTCCTGCGGCCCGACCAGATCAACCACGCGACCCCGCAGCTGAACGTGCTCCAGCGCGTCGGCGGCTCGGTCGGCACGGCGATCCTGTCGGTCGCGCTCTCCAGCAAGCTCGCCGACGCCGGCGGCCCGGCCGCGACCCCCGCGGCCGCCGCCGACGCCTTCGGCGAGACCTACCTGCTGGTGCTGGCGGTGACCGTCGTCGCGCTGCTCCCGACGATCCTGCTGACGGTGATCGAGCGCCGCGCCCGCGCCGAGAGGGGCGCGACGCAGATCCCGCCGGAGGCCGTCGCCGAGCTGGAGCCCGAGCTCGTATGAGCGCCGCCGCAGCCGCCGGCCCCGGTCATGGCAGCCCCGCCGATCCCGGCGGACCCGCCGACCGTGCGCAGCTCGCCCACGAGCTGCGCGCCGCCTCGGGCGACCTGCTCGCCGCCGAGCGGCGGCTGCGCAGCCGCGACCCGCAGCGCCCCGGCGCGCTCTCCTACGCGCAGGTGCGCGCACTCGTGATGCTCGACGACGCCGAGGAGGTGACCGCCGGTCAGCTCGCCAGAGCGGCCGACCTCACCCCCGCCAGCGTCACCGCCCTGCTCGACCAGCTGGAGGAGAAGGGGATGGTCGAGCGCCGCCGCGACGCCGCCGACCGCCGCGTCGTCGTCGTCTCGCTGACCCCCTCCGGCCGCGAGCTGCTGGCCGAGAAGCGGACCCGCTGGCGCGCCCGCTGGGAGGACGCGACCGCCGCCTTCTCCGACGA
>JAEXXR010000504.1 GCA_023405705.1 Actinomycetes bacterium | reverse complement strand
CCGAGACGCCCTGCGTGCCGCGCACCACGCCGCGTCCGTCGCCGCCCGGCGTCTGCTGCGCGAGCGCGTACGACCAGGCGTAGATCGGCGCGAGCGCGCGCTCGTAGTCGTCGGGGACGGCGCCGGCGGCCGGCAGCGGCCCGACGACCTTGCCCATCGCACCGGCGCTGAGCCGCTCGAAGGTCGGGACGGTCGTGTGGCGGTCGAGGTAGTGGCCGTGGGTGGCGTAGACGTCCTCGCGCAGCCACAGCCCGGGGTAAGCGAGCGAGAGAGACGCCGGGGCGAGCCATTGCGCGATCGTCGCGACGACGTCGCCTCCCTCCCACGCGGCGCGCTCCTCCAGCCGCAGCGGATCCGGCTCGCGCTCGCGGCGGCGCCGCTCGAGCCACGGCTCGACGAGCGCGTGGTCGTGGTTGCCGGGCACGAGCACGACCTCGCGGCCCGCGCCGAGCGCCGCGCCGAGCTGCTCGAAGAACGGCCGCGCGACCGCCAGCGCGTCGCGCAGCGGCCCCTGGCGCAGCTCGATCGCGTCGCCGAGCAGGACGACGCGCCGCACGTCGTCGCCGATCGCCTCCAGCAGCGGCGCACGGACGTCCTCGCGCCGCAGCAGGTCACTGCCGGCGGCTGAGCCGAGGTGGAGGTCGGAGATGACGAGCGTGGCCGCCACGGCGCGCGAGCGTCGGGCCGCCGTCCGCTCAGGGCCTCAGGCCGACTGCGCCGCCATCGCCTGGCGGATCGGTCTGGGGAGCATGAAGCGGACGTCCTCCTTGATCACCTCGAGCTCCTCGACCGTCTCGGTCCCGCGCGCTCTGAAGAAGTCGACGAGCCGCTGGACCAGCTCCTCGGGCGCGCTGGCGCCGGAGGTGATCCCGACGACGCGGCGGCCGGTCAGCCACGCCTCGTCGACCTGGCCCTCGTGGTCGATCAGGTAGGAGTCGGTCCCCAGCTCGCGCGTCACGTCGACGAGCCGCTGCGAGTTGGAGGAGTTCTGCGAGCCGATCACCAGCACCAGGTCGCACGCTCTCGCGAGCTGCTTGACGGCGGCCTGGCGGTTGGTGGTGGCGTAACAGATGTCGTCGGTGCGCGGCCCGGTGATGTTCGGGAACTTCTCGCGCAGCCGGGCGATGATCGTGCGCGTCTCGTCGACCGACAGCGTCGTCTGCGAGATGTAGGCGATCTTGTCCTGATCGGCGATCTCGAGCCGGTCGACGTCATCCTCGGTCTCGACGAGAACGATGTGGTCGGGCGCCTCGCCCATCGTCCCCTCGACCTCCTCGTGGCCGGCGTGGCCGATGAGGACGATCGTGTAGTCGTCGGCGGCGAATCTGACCGCCTCGCGGTGGACCTTGGTCACCAGCGGGCAGGTCGCGTCGATCGTGTTGAGACCGCGCTTGGCCGAGTTCTCGTGCACGCTCGGCGCGACGCCGTGCGCGGAGAAGACGACGGTCGAGCCCTCGGGGACCTCGCTCTCGTCCTCGACGAAGATGGCGCCGCGCGAGCGCAGCTGCTCGACGACGTGCTTGTTGTGGACGATCTCCTTGCGCACGTAGACGGGCGCGCCGTGGAAGTCGAGCGCGCGCTCGACGGTCTGGACGGCGCGGTCGACGCCGGCGCAGTAGCCGCGGGGCGACGCGAGGAGGATCTTTTCGGGAGCTGATCGCATGGAACTCGACACAGTCTAGGCGACCCTTTACGGTCTCCACGTGGCGATGGTCCGAAACGAAGCCGGCGGCCTCTCCCCCAAGAAGGAGAAGTCCGGCACCAGCAAGGTGGTCGAGCTCGTCGGCATCGTCGTCTTCGCGCTGCTGCTGGCCTTCGTTATCCAGCTCTTCCTCGTGAAGACCTACCGGATCCCGAGCGGCTCGATGGAGCCGACGCTCGACATCGGCCAGCGCGTGCTCGTCAACCGCATCGGGATGCGCTTCGGCGATCCGAAGGTCGGCGACATCGTCGTCTTCCACCCGCCGCAGGGCGCCGACGTGCGCCCGCTCGGCACCTGCGGCGCCAGCGGCGAGGGCGTCGGCACGACGCGGCCCTGCTCGGTCGCGGCCGGCGGCACCTCCGACCAGACCTTCATCAAGCGCGTCGTCGCCACCGGCGGCGACACGATCGCGATCCGCGACGGCCGCGTCGTGCTCAACGGCAGGCTCCAGAGAGAGCCGTTCATACGCGCATGCGGTCCCGAGGGCGCGTGCAGCTTCCCGACCGCGGTGACCGTCCCGGACGGCAGCTTCTACATGCTCGGCGACAACCGCGGCGCCTCCGACGACAGCCGCTTCTGGGGGCCGGTCAAGAAGGACCAGCTGATCGGCACCGCGTTTGCCACCTACTGGCCGCCGAACCGGATCGGCCTCTTCTGACGCAGCAGCTCGGCGAGCGCCTCGCCGACGGCGTCGAGCGAGCTCGCCTGGACTCTGTCGAGCCGGTCGCACGCCCTGTGGAAGCAGTCGTAGGTGAAGTCGATCAGGTCGACGGCGGGGATCCCGGCGCGGTTGAACGGCGTGTGGTCGTCGAGGATCTCCCCCACCTCGCGGTCGGGGAAGACGGCGCCGACACCGGCCCGCCCGGCGGCCGCGCGCAGCCGCGCCCAGACGGCCGCGTCGGAGCCCTCCTCGCGCGGCAGGCGCAGGCCGCGCTGGCCGACGAAGTCGACGACGATCGCGGCGCCGACCGCTCTGCCGTGGCGTCTGACGTAGGCGCGACTGCCGCGCAGGCCGCTGGAATAGAAGTCGCGCGCGTCGTCGGGCGACTCCTCGCCGTCGAACAGGACGAAGCGCAGCTCCGGCGCGCCGGCCGGGCGTCTGATCGCGCGCAGCGCGCGCGCCAGCTCGAGCACGACCGCGGTGCCGCCGGCGCCGTCGTTGGCGCCCTGGAAGCCGGGCTCTCCCGGCAGCACCTTCGTGTCGTAGTG
>JAEXXR010000438.1 GCA_023405705.1 Actinomycetes bacterium | reverse complement strand
GCTCGAGCGGCCGCGCATCCAGGAGCGCGTCGACCTCGGCGTGCGCGCGCTCGACGCGCTCGTCCCGTGCGGCCGCGGCCAGCGCCTCGGCATCTTCGCCGGCTCCGGCGTCGGCAAGTCGTCGCTGCTCGGCATGATCGCCCGCTCGACGACCGCCGACGTCAACGTGATCGCCCTCGTCGGCGAGCGCGGCCGCGAGGTGAAGGAGTTCGTCGAGCGCGACCTCGGCGACGCGCTCGCCCACTCGGTCGTCGTCGTCGCGACCTCCGACCAGCCGGCGCTCGTGCGCATCAAGGCGGCGTTCACGGCGACCGCGATCGCGGAGCACTTCCGCGACCAGGGCAGGAACGTCATGCTGATGATGGACTCGGTCACGCGCTTCGCGATGGCGCAGCGCGAGGTCGGCCTGGCGATCGGCGAGCCGCCCGCCACGCGCGGCTACACGCCGAGCGTCTTCGCCCAGCTGCCGCGGCTGCTGGAGCGCTCCGGCACCGCGAAGGTCGGCTCGATCACCGGCCTCTACACCGTGCTGGTCGACGGCGACGACATGAACGAGCCGATCGCCGACGCGGTCCGCTCGATCCTCGACGGCCACGTCGTGCTGACGCGCGAGCTGGCGCACGCCTCCCACTACCCGGCGATCGACGTGCTGCAGTCGGTCTCGCGCCTCGTCGGCGAGGTCGTCTCGCCCGAGGTGCGCAACGCCGGGCAGGCGGTCCGCCAGCTGATGGCGGCCTACAAGGAGAAGGAGGACCTGATCGCGATCGGCGCCTACCAGGCCGGCACCGATCCGACGGTCGACGCCGCGATCGCGCTGCGCCCGCAGATCGACCGCTTCCTGCGCCAGCGCGTCGACGAGCCGACCTCGGCCGCCGAGGCCGACCGGCTGCTGCTCGACATCGCCGCCCGCATCGGCGAGTACGCGCCGGTCGGGCCCGACCCGGCCGTCGCGGCCCAGGCGGCGCAGGCCGGCCAGGCGGGCGACGGCAGCGGGCCGGCGATACCGGCGATGCCGCACCTCTCCTGAGCTAGCCGCGCCCGCTCGCGCCGCCGTTCGCGCCGCCCGCCGCCGACCTTCGCCGAAGATCTCGTGCGCAGGTCAAGATCCTCCGGCGGCGGCCGATCACCGGGGTGTGACTGCCTTCCAGTTCCGTCTCGAGCGCGTGCGCGCGCTGCGTGAGCGCGGAGAGGATCTCGCCAAGGAGGAGCTGGCCGGCGCGCTCTCGCGCCGGTCCGACTGCGAGGAGCGCCTGCTCCACGCGTCGCAGACGCTCGACGCCGCGCGCGACCGCCAGCGCGACCTGGCCGGTGCGCCGGTGAGCGCCGTCGACCTGATCGCGCGTCAGCAGTACCTCGAGCGCGTCGAGCGCGACCGCGTCGCGGGGCAGCAGGACCTCGTCCGCCACGACGCCGAGGTGGAGCAGCGCCGCGTCGCGCTCGTCGCCGCCGCGCGCGACCGCCAGGCGCTCGAGCGCCTGAAGGAGAGACAGCGCGTCGTCCACGTCCGCGAGCTGGCCCGCGTCGAGTCGGCCGCGATGGACGAGATCGCCCTCACCCTCCACCGCCGGAGAGCGCTGTGATCGTCGCGCCCGTCGACGCCGTCGCGAGCCCGTCGGTCGGCGCCCAGTCGGCGATCGCCCGGATCGCCGAGCTGCAGTCGCTCGTCGCCCGCGCGACCGGCACGGCGCCCGTCGCCGCACCGCAGGGCGGCGCCAGCTTCCAGCAGGCGCTCGCCTCCGCGAACAACGTCGCGACCCCGTTCGCTACCGGCCTCGCGCCGGCCGCCGGAACCGGCTTCGGCTCCAACGTGAACGCCGCCGGCCCTGCGACCGGCCTCGGCGAGCCGAGCCCCTTCGACGGGCTGATCCTCGCCGCCGCGCAGAGACACGGCGTCGACCCGGCCGTCCTCAAGGGCCTGATCCGCGCCGAGTCGAACTTCGACCCGAACGTGACCAGCAGCGCCGGCGCCGGCGGGCTCGTGCAGCTGATGCCGAGCACGGCCGCCTCGCTCGGCGTCACCGACCGCTTCGACCCGGCCCAGTCGATCGACGGCGGCGCCCGCTACCTGCGTCAGCAGCTCGACGCCTTCGGCGGCGACCTGACGATGGCGCTCGCCGCCTACAACGCCGGCCCCGGCGCCGTCAGAAGATACGGCGGCGTCCCGCCGTACGCCGAGACGCAGGCGTAGGTGCTGAAGGTCCAGGCCTACGCCGCCGAGTACCGCAGCGCACCGGCGGCCACCGCCGTCGCGCCGGTCGCGGCCGGCGCCCTTCCACCCACGACCGGATCGGGATCGATCACATGAGCATCTCCAGTCCGTTGCCGACGGCGGCCCCGCCGCCGCCGGCGAGCGCCGGGCCGCCCAAGGGGCGCTCCGGCACCGCACCGCCGGGCGGCGAACCGTTCGCGTCGGTGCTCGACCAGCAGGCCCGGACCGCCACTGCGGAAGGCCTCGACAAGCAGCACGACGCGAGCGGCGCCCAGGGCAGAGAGCCCGTGACCGGCGTCCCCGCCCAGCCGACCGGCGGCGAGCCGGTCGAGCCGTCCGCCGACGCGCCCGACCCCGCCGCGCTCGCGGCTGCGCTCGCGGCGCTGCTGAAC
>JAEXXR010000416.1 GCA_023405705.1 Actinomycetes bacterium | reverse complement strand
GTCCTGGGCCTGGTCGGAGACGTCGCGGAAGGAGACGCGCGGCGTCAGCCCCTCGGCGCTCAGCGCCGCCTCGGCGTCGGCGCGGCTGAGCCCGCTGACGGTCGGCACCTCGACGGGCGGCGCTCTCGCGACGACGATCGTCACGGTCGCGCCGGGATCGGCGGCGGTGTCGCCGGCGGGCGTCTGCGAGATCACGTCGCCGGCCTCGACGCTGGTCGACTCCTCCTCGCTGACGGTGACGACGAAGCCGGCCGCTCTCAGCGTGCTGTCGGCGTCGGCGCGGGTGAAGCCGACGACGTTCGGGATCGACACCTGCTCGGGCCCGGTCGAGACGTACAGCTTCACGGGCGTGCCTCTCTCCACGTTCTGGCCGGCGCGCGGCGAGGTGCGGATCACCAGGCCCTCGCCGACGTCGTCGCTCGCCTGCTCGATCACGTCGCCGGCGACCAGCCCGGCGTTCTGCAACGCCGCCCGCGCGCGCTCCAGCGTGTCGCCGTCGACCGCGGGGACGTCGATCGTGCCCGGTCCGCCGGAGACCTTCAGCACGACCGTCGTCTCCTCGCTGACGGTCGTGCGCGCCTTCGGGCTCTGCTCGACGACCTCGTCGAGCGGCTTGGTGCTCTGTACGCGGTCGATCCGCCAGTCGAGGCCGGCCAGCTCGATCCGTCTCTGCGCCACCTGCATCTCGAGGCCGACGACGCCGGGGACGCGCACCTCGCCGGGTCGCGTCAGCAGCACGATCGCGGCGACGACGCCGGCGACCGCGAGCACCGCGACCAGCCACGCCCACCACGGCGGCCGCCGCGACGGGCGGCGCTCCTCCTCGGCCTCGGGCTCGCCGGGCAGCGGCAGCACGCCGGGGACGAAGCTGGCGGTGCGCTGGCCCGGGGCCTCCCTGCCGAGGATCAGCTCGCGCGCCTCCTCCAGCGCCTGGATGAAGGCGTCGGCGTCCTGCGGGCGGTGGGTCGGGTCCTTCTCCAGCGCCCACAGCACGATCGTCTCCAGCTCGGGCGGGACCGACGGGTCGAAGGCGCTCGGCGCCGGCGGCGGCTCGGAGACGTGCTTGAGCGCGATCGTGACGGCCGACTCGGCCTCGAACGGGACGTGGCCGGTCAGCAGCTCGAACAGGATCACGCCGACCGAGTAGAGGTCCGAGCGCGCGTCGACCGCCATCCCCTGCGCCTGCTCGGGCGAGAGGTACTGGGCCGTGCCCAGGATCGAGCCGGTCTCGGTCATGTCGGAGGCGCCGGCGCGCGCGATCCCGAAGTCGGTGACCTTCGCGCGGTCCTCGTCGTCGACGATCACGTTGTGGGGCTTGAGGTCGCGGTGGACGATCCCGCGGCGGTGGGCGAAGCGGGCCGCCTTCAGGATCTGCACCGTCAGGTCGATCGCGCGGACCGGGTCTATCGGCCCGTCCTGCAGGATCACCTCCTTGAGCGTGCGCCCGGGGAGGTACTCCATCGCGATGTAGTAGGTGCCGTCCCATCTGCCGCGGTCGTAGATGCCGACGACGTTGGGGTGCTGGAGGCTCGCCGCGCTCGACGCCTCGCGGCGGAAGCGCTCGACGAACTCGGCGTCGGAGGCGAAGCGCGGGTACAGCAGCTTCAGTGCGACCTTGCGGCCGAGCGACTGGTCCTGGACGCAGAAGACCTCGGCCATCCCGCCGGCGCCGATCCGCGACAGGACCTTGTAGCGCTCGTCGATGACGGTGTCGGGGGCGATCTCGGTCATCTCATCCGTCCAGCAGGCTCGCGAGCACTTCCCGCGCCATCGGCGCGGCGACGGTGCCACCGAAGCCGTTCTGGGTGTTCTCGACCGTGACCGCGATCGCTATCCGGGGATCGGTCGCCGGCGCGAACGCGATGAACCACGGCTGCGTGATCTCCTGCGCGGGGTTGGTCTCGGCGGTGCCGGTCTTGCCGGCGACGTCGATCCCCGGCAGCTGCACGGCGGTCCCGGTGCCCTCGTCGACCACTCTGCCCATCATCTCGGTCAGCTCGGCGGCAGTCTGCTCCGAGATCGGCTTGCTGTACTCCTCGGGCTCGATCGTCTTGACCGTGCGGCCGTCGGGGTCGACGACCTTCTCGGTCAGCCGCGGCTTCATCAGCGTGCCGCCGTTGGCGACGGTGGCGGCGACCATCGCCATCTGCAGCGGCGTGACGGCGAGCTTGTCCTGGCCGATCGCCATGCGGCCGACGTCGGTGAGCGGGCTCGTGACGGGGATCAGGCGGCCGTTGGGGCCGCGCTGGCCGCTCGCGACCATCTGGTCGTCGGGGTAGTCGAGCGGCGGCAGCGCGTAGAAGCCGAATCTGCGCATGTAGTCGCCCATCGTCTCCTTGCCGAGGTCCTCGCCCAGCTGCGCGAACGCCGTGTTGACCGAGTAGGTCAGCGCCTCCGTCAGGTCGATTCTGCCGCGCGAGACGCCGTCGTCGTTTCTGAGCGGGACGCCGGAGACGATCCGCGGCGTGTCGCCGTCGAGCACCGGCGCGTCCGGGGTGACGGCGCCGCTGTCGAGCGCCGCCGCCGCCGTCACGACCTTGAAGGTGGAGCCGGGCGGATAGGCGCCCTGCGTGACGCGGTCGAACAGCGGCGCGTTGGCGTCGTCGCGGTTGAGCTCCTCCAGCGCGTCCTGGTCGTTGACGAGGTTGGCGTCGTAGCCCGGCGAGCTGACGAGCACCTTGACGGCGCCGCTGCGCGGGTCCATCGCGACGATCGCGCCCTTCTGGCCGCTGAGCTGGTCGGTCGCGACCTGCTGGGCCTCCGGGTCGAGCGTCGTCACGACCGTGTTTCCGGCCCGGCGCTTCCCCTGAAGCTGATCGATGATCGAGTTCAACTCGCTCGTCGTCCCCGACAGCTCGTCGTTGCGCGAACGCTCCAGGCCCGACAGCTGGCCCTGGATGAGGTTGGCGTACCCCACCGGGTGCCCGAACAGGCTTCCGGTCGGATAGTCGCGCTCCCATATCCCCTCGCCTCTGGTCCCTCTCGCTCTCACCGAGCGCGCCAGCACGGTTCCGTCGGCGGCGCGGATCGCGCCGCGCTTCACTCTCAGCGCGGTGAACAGCGGCCGCTTGTCGAGCGAGTTGTCGCGCAGCGCCTGGGCCTCGAAGAACGACCAGCGCGAGGTCCACGCGACGAGCAGCGCGAACAGCACGACGATCACCCCGAAGAGGCGCATGATCGGGACGTTCACGCCGGCCGCCGCGCCTTGTCGGAGATCAGCAGCAGCAGCGCCAGCAGCACGAAGTTGGCGAGGATCGAGGAGCCGCCGTAGGAGACGAACGGCAGCGTCACGCCGGTCAGCGGGATCACGTTCGTGACGCCGCCGACGATCACGAACACCTGCAGCGCGAAGACGGCCGAGAGGCCGACGGCCAGCAGCGTCGAGAAGGAGTCGCGCGCCAGCAGCGCGACCTTGAAGCCGCGCTGGACGAACAGCAGGTAGGTCGCCAGCAGCGCGCCGGCGCCGATCAGGCCGACCTCGTTGACGATCAGCGCGTAGATCAGGTCGGTCTCCGCCGCCGGCAGCAGCGGCCGGTCGAACGGCGTGCGCAGCATCGCGCCGCCGAAGCCGCGGCCGAACAGCCCGCCGTCGGCCTGCGCGAACAGCGAGTTGGCGATCTGGAAGCCCTCGTTCTCGTAGCGCGCCGCGTTGAGCGGGTCCATCCACACGTCGACGCGGTCGATCACGTGCGGGACGGTCGTGCTCAGGTACCAGCCGCCGAGGCCGAACAGCAGCAGCCCGATCAGCACGAACGAGAGCCGGTTGGTGGCGACGTAGAGGAGCGCGAGGAAGGCGCCGAAGAACATCAGCGAGGAGCCGAGGTCGCGTATGACGACCAGCAGCAGCATCGCCATCCCCCAGACCGCCAGCAGCGGCCCGAAGTGCTTCAGCGGCGGGATCGTCACGCCGAGGATCCGCCGCGCGCCGACGACCAGCACCTGGCGCGTGTCGCGCAGGTAGCTGGCGAGGAAGATGACGATCCCCAGCTTCGCGAACTCGGTCGGCTGGAAGACCATCACGCCCGGGATGCGGATGCCGAGGTAGGCGCCGTTGACCTGCGCGCCGATCAGCGGCAGGCGCGGCATGCACAGCAGCACGAGGCTGCCCGCGGCGATCAGGTAGCGGTACTGCTCCAGCTTGCGGTAGTCGCGCAGGAAGACGATCGTCGCCGCGAACAGCAGCAGCCCGACGACGAACCACTGCGCCTGCTGGCGCGCGAGCGTGTCGTCGATCCGGTAGATCATCACCAGCCCGAAGCAGGCCAGCACGGCGACGAGCGGGAACAGGTACGGGTCGGCGTAGGGCAGCGTGACGCGCAGGAAGACGTGCGCCGCGACGCACAGCCCGAGGAAGATCAGCCCGTAGGTGAGCGACGCCTCCGACAGCTGGTTCTGGGAGAGCGAGCCGCGCTCGATGAAGACGGCGGCGAAGCCGGCGGTCACGAGCAGCGACGCCGGGATCAGGCCCAGCAGCTCGCGATTGCGGGCACTCATGGAGCGAGTCTTCCGAGCTCCAGTTGGGCGATCAGGTCGGTTGCGTCGCTCTTGGAGCGCAGCTGGTGGTCGAGCAGCTCCTCGCGGCGGGACTCGGGCACGGCCGCGGCCGGGACGCCGGAGACCGTGTACTCGGAGTACAGCTTGATCCCGGCCGGCAGGTCGAACGGCAGGCCCTTGTAGATCGTCACCATGCCGCGGTCGTCGGTGCCGATGAAGAAGACCGCGCGAGTCGCGAACAGGCCGGCGATCCCGAAGATCGTGAGCACGATCAGCGTCGAGACGGTCGCGGCGAAGATCTTCACCTTGCGCGGCAGCGGCTGGTCGGCGCGCTCCGCGTGGCGCCGGCGCGCCTTCTCGAACGCGTCCAGCTCCTGCGGCGCCTCCGCCGGCCGGCGGCCGGGCGGCGGCTCGACCGCGACGGCGGCGCGCGTCTCCTG
>JAEXXR010000403.1 GCA_023405705.1 Actinomycetes bacterium | reverse complement strand
GCGCGAGGCCGCGCAGCTCGGGACGGCGCTCGCGCGGATCGAGCAGGGCCGTTGGTGGCGGCTGCGGGCGCGCCTGCTGCCGCTCGAGCGACGGCTCGGCCGCGCGCGCCGCTGACGCCGGCGGCGCTACTCGATCCCGAGGCGGTCGAGCAGGCGCTCGTCGGTCCGCCAGCTCTTGCGCACGCGGACGGTCAGGTCGAGGTGGACGCGCGTGCCCAGCTCGCGCTCCAGCTCTCTGCGCGCGGCGGTGCCGATCGCTCTGATCATCTTGCCGCCTCTGCCGATCAGGATGCCCTTCTGCGAGTCGGTCTCGACCCACGCGACGGCGCGCACGAAGATCAGGTTCTCGTCGCTGTCGTCGATCTCGGCGACCTCGACCTCGACCGCGTGCGGGACCTCCTGGCGGGTGCGGCGCAGCACCTGCTCGCGCACCAGCTCGGCGAGCAGCACGCTCTCGGCCTGGTCGGATCTGTCCTCGGGCGGGAAGTAGAACGGGCCCTCGGGCAGCAGGCCGCCGAGGTGCTCGACGAGCGCCTCGACGCCCTTCCCCGCGCGCGCGGAGATCGGGAAGATCGCGTCGGCGACGTCGAGCTCGTTCGCGGCGTGCAGGACGGCGGCCGTCTCGGCCTTGCCGCAGCGGTCGATCTTGTTGACGGCGATCACGACCGGCTTCGGCGATCTCTTCAGCAGCGCGGCGATGAAGCGGTCGCCGGGGCCGACGCCCTGCTCGGCGTTGATCAGCATCAGCGCCGCGTCGGCGTCGCGCAGCTCGCTCTCGACGCGGCCCTGCATCCGCTCGGTCAGCACGTCGCGCGGGCGCTGGACGCCCGGCAGGTCGACGAGGATCAGCTGGTGCGCCGGCGTCGTGTGGACGCCGCGGATCGCACGACGGGTCGTCTGCGGCTTGTCGGAGACGATCGCGACCTTCGTGCCGACGATCGCGTTCGTCAGCGTCGACTTGCCGACGTTCGGCCGTCCGGCGAGGACGACGAAGCCGCTGCGGGTTCTGGGCTGGTCTGCGGGCATCTTCTCGGTCGCGGTCGGGCGGTCAGGCGGGTTGGGCGGGTCGGGCGGGTCGGGCGGGCGTCAGGGTCGGATCCAGCGCAGCAGCTCGGCCTGCAGCGCGAGCATCTCGCCGTCGTCGACCTCGTGGTCCATGCCGGTCAGGTGGAGCGCGCCGTGGACGACCGCCTCGGTCAGGTCCTCGGTGTGCGGCGGGCAGATCACGACGTCGCCCAGCTCGCGCTGGTCGGGCGGGATCTGGCGCCACTCCTCCTCGTCCTCCCCGTCGATCGGGAACGACAGCACGTCGGTCGGGGCGTCTCTGCCGCGATGGTCGCGGTTGAGCGTCTGGATCGTGTCGGCGTCGACGAACGAGACGGCGACGTGGCCGTGCTCGATCCCGGCCGAGGAGAAGGCGAGGCCGCACAGCTCCTCGACGTCGATCGCCGTCAGGCCCTCCAGCTCTCCGTCATCGAGCCCGATGACCTCGACCTCCAGCATCGGCGGAGGTCCTACGCCCGCTTGCGGTCGGCAGGACGCAGCTCGGGCGTGAGCCGCTGCTGGTGGTCGGCGTAGGCCTCGACGATCCGCTGGACCAGCTTGTGGCGGACGACGTCCTCCCCGCCGAACCTGACGAAGCTGATGCCGTCGACGGTGTCGAGGATCTCCGCGACCGAGACGAGGCCGGAGCGCTGGTCGCTCGGCAGGTCGATCTGGGTGACGTCGCCGGTGACGACCATCTTCGAGTTGAAGCCGAGGCGCGTCAGGAACATCTTCATCTGCTCTGGCGTCGTGTTCTGCGCCTCGTCGAGGATGATGAAGGAGTCGTTGAGCGTGCGGCCGCGCATGAAGGCGAGCGGCGCGACCTCGATCACGCCGCGCTCCAGGTGGGCCGACACTCTCTCCGGGTCGATCATGTCGTGCAGCGCGTCGAACAGCGGCCGCAGGTACGGGTCGACCTTCGCCATCAGGTCGCCGGGCAGGAAGCCGAGCCGCTCCCCCGCCTCGACCGCCGGGCGGGTGAGGATGATGCGGTTGACCTCGCGCCGGCTGAGCGCGGCGGCCGCCATCGCGACCGCCAGCCACGTCTTGCCGGTGCCGGCCGGGCCGACGCCGAACGTGATCGTGTTCCTGCGGATCGAGTCGACGTACCGCTTCTGGTTGACCGTCTTGGGCGCGACCTTCGTTCTGCGGTGGCGCCAGACGACGTCCTCCAGCACCCTGCTGGGCGACTCGTGCTGGCGCAGCGCGCCCTGGATCGCCTCGATCGTGCCGGGGGCTATCTCATGGCCGCGCTCGACGAGGTCGGAGACCTCGCGCACGACCTGGGTCGCCGCCTCGACGGAGTCGGCGTCGCCCTCCAGCGTCAGGACGTTGCCGCGCAGCCAGACCTTGCAGTCGAGGTTCTCCTCCAGCGTGCGGAGGACCTCGTCCTGCGTGCCGGACAGCTCCGCGGCGACCGCGTTGTCCAGCTCCAGCCTGCGCTTCACGGGCGCGTCCTGCGGCGACTCTGCGCGCGGACCCGGCACTAGGACGCCAGCGCCTCCCGCACGTGCGCCGAGACGCGCTTGCCGTCGGCACGGCCGCCGGTGCGCGCCATCGCCGCCTTCATGACCTGGCCCATCTCCTTCGGCGAGGAGGCGCCCGTCTCCGTGATCGCGTCACGGACGATCGCCTTCAACTCGTCGTCGGACAACTCGGCGGGGAGATAGCCGGCGATCAGCTCCGCCTCGCCGGCCTCCTGCGCCGCAAGCTCTTCGCGACCGCCGTCCGTGAACTGCTGCGCGGCGTCCAGCCGGCGCTTGCGCTCACGGCGCAGCACGGCCAGCTCGTCGCCGTCACCCTCCTTCGCCGCCTTCTGCAGCTCCGACAGGAGCAGCCGGAGCGCGCCCACGCGGTCGCGCTCTCCGGCCTTCATCGCGGCGGTGATGTCGGTTCTCAGTCTGTCGACGACGGTCACGGTGTCCAAGGATAGCCGCCGGGCCGGCGTCCCAGCCGGAACGGCGACCGGCCGGTTGGTTCGCGGCGGATCGACGGGATTGGCCCTGTTCGGGACCCGATCACGGGCCTAGCCTCAGGACCATGACCTCCACCGCACCTCTCCCCTCCGCCAGTACTACCGTCGTCCCGCCGGTGCGAATCGCGTCGATCCCCGACGCCGCACCCGAGAACTACCGGGCGATGCACGCGCTGTCGCGCAGCGTCAGGCTCGACGACGAGCTGCGGCAGCTGATCGACATCCGCGTCTCGCAGATCAACGGCTGCGCCTTCTGCCTCGACATGCACTTCGCCGACGCGCGCAGGCTCGGCCTCTCCGACCAGAAGCTCGACACCGTCGCCGCCTGGCGCGAGTCGCCGTTCTTCAGCGCGCGCGAGCGGGCGGCGCTCGACCTCGCCGAGGCGATGACCCGGCTCGCCGACGGCGGCCACGTCGCCGACGCGGTCTACGACGAGGCCGCCGCGCAGTTCGGCGACGAGCTGCCGCAGGTGCTGTTCGCCGTCACCGTCATCAACGGCTGGAACCGGCTGATGGTGACGGCGCAGACGCCGCCGCTGTCGTTCAGGGGCTGAGCGAGCGGCGGCCCGGGCGGC
>JAEXXR010000398.1 GCA_023405705.1 Actinomycetes bacterium | reverse complement strand
TCGGCGGGCAGCCGCAGCACCCGGCCCTCGCGCGTCTTCACGACGGCGAGGCCGCCGTCGCCCGCGGCGCTCTCGACGGTCGCGTCGATGAGGTTGGAGGTGCCGAGGAAGTTGGCGACGAAGGCGGTCCGCGGATGCTCGTACAGCTCGCTGGCGCTGCCGGCCTGCTCGATCCGGCCGCCGTTCATCACCGCGATCGTGTCGGCCATCGACATCGCCTCCTCCTGGTCGTGCGTGACGTGGATGAAGGTGATGCCGACCTCGCGCTGGATCCGCTTCAGCTCGATCTGGAGGTCTCTGCGCAGGCGCAGGTCCAGGGCGCCGAGCGGCTCGTCGAGCAGCAGCGCGCGGGGACGGTTGACGAGCGCGCGGGCGAGCGCGACGCGCTGCTGCTGGCCGCCGGAGAGCTGGGAGGGCTTGCGCTTGGCGAGATGGCCGAGCTGGACCGTCTCGAGCGCCTCGCCGACGCGCGTGCGGACCTCGGCCTTCGGGACGCGCTTGCGCTCCAGGCCGTAGGCGACGTTCCGCTCGATCGTCATGTGCGGGAAGAGCGCGTAGGACTGGAAGACCGTGTTGACCTCGCGCTTGTCGGGCGAGCGGTCGGTGACCTCCTCGCCGCCGAGCGCGACCGTCCCGGTGGTCGGGTACTCGAAGCCGCCGATCATCCGCAGCGTCGTCGTCTTGCCGCAGCCGGACGGGCCGAGCAGCGCGTAGAAGGAGCCGCCCTCGATCGACAGGTTGAGGTCGTCGATCACGACGTGCTCGCCGAAGCGCTTCGTCACCCCGCTCAGCCGCACGTCGCAGCCGGCCCGCGTTCTCGGCGGCGCCGTCGTGGCATCAGTCACTCGTTGCTCCTTGGTCCGGAGTGGTTCGTGGGACAGGCGCCGGTCCGCGCGGGACGCGCGCACCGTAGAGTCCGCCTGGCATGCGAGAAAGACTCAGCCGAGCCGAGAGAGCCCAGCGGACGCGCGACGCGATCGTCGTCGCGGTCGTCGAGGCGGTCGCGGAGCGCGGCGTGCGCGGGATGCGCGTCGAGGAGGTGGCCAGACGGGCCGGCGTCTCGACGCCGCTGCTCTACTACCACTTCAGAGACCGCCTGACGCTGCTGCGGGCGGCGCTCGACTACGCCAACGCGCAGGCGCCCTCCGGCGTGCTGCGCGACGCGGCCGACGGCCGCAGCGGGTACGACGCGATCCGCGACGCGCTCCAGCGCGAGTTCGACGAGTCGCCGACGATCCGCCACAGCTCGATCGTCTGGAACGAGGTCAGCGCCACGGCGGTCTTCGAGCCGGAGATGCGGCCCGACCTGATCCGCGTCACGACCGACTGGAACGCGTGGGTCGCCGACGCGATCGCCGCTGGCGTCGCCGACGGCTCGATCCGAGACGAGACCGCCGCCGCCGACGCCGCCGAGCTGCTGACGGCGATCGTCGAGGGGCTGTCGCTGCGCTGGCTGGCGCAGTCGATCGACCGCGAGCGGGCGCAGCAGCTGCTCGACATCGCGGTCGCCGCGGTGCTCGCGCGCGGCTGAGCGCGCGCACGGGCTGTCAACGCAGGGCGTCGTCAATTCAACACTGGGTCTCTCAGAGGATCCGGGCAGCAGTTAAGAGGGCCGATCTCGGTCGGCCGCTCAGCGGGCTTGGCTCCCGGACGGTGGCGGCAAGCTATCAGGTCGCTGACAAAGTTTCAGCAAAACTTCTCGCGCCCTCGTCACTCGCCGTCGCGGCGGGGGTTCTCGTGGGGGCGGGTGTCTGTCTACGCGGCCGAACGGCTGCTGTGGGCTTGGCCGCATGGTCGACGAATTCAGGGTGGAGATGTGATGGCGAGCGTTGCCGGATCGCGTCGCTTGACGCGCTGTGCGCGGTGTGGAAAGGTGATTCCTGAAAAAGTTTCAGCGACCGTTCCCGCGCTACGGCCGACGTCTCCTTCCGTGAGAGCCTCCGCCGTCCGCACACCCTCCCGCCGCGCACTCGCCGCCGGTCGTTCCGCCCCCCGATGAACAACGAAGGCAATGAGATGAGCACGACCACGACAACGACCGCCGGGCTGCAGATGCCGGCCGAGTGGGCGCCGCACGAGCGGACGCTGATCGCCTGGCCGGCGCGCGAGGCCGCCTGGCGCGGGACGACGATCGCGCAGGCGCGCGACGCGCACGCCGCGGTGGTCGCCGCGGTGGCGGCGTTCGAGCCGGTCACGCTCGTCGTCGACCCCGCCCACGAGCAGGAGGCGCGACGGCGGGTGACGGCGGAGAACGTCGAGCTGGTCGTGCTGCCGATCGACGACTCGTGGCTGCGCGACTCCGGCCCGATCGTCGTCTGCGGCCGCGACGCCGAGGGCCGCCCGGCGCGCGCCGGCGTCGACTTCCGCTTCAACGCGTGGGGCGAGGCGTTCTCCCCCTACGACGCCGACGACGCGATCGCCGCCGGCCTGCTCGACCACCTCGGGATCGCGCGCGTGGCGTCGTCGTTCGTGCTGGAGGGCGGCTCGATCGCCGCCGACGGCGCCGGCACGCTGCTGACCACCGAGCAGTGCAACCTCAACCGGAACCGCAACCCGGACGCGACGCGCGGCCAGGTCGAGGACGAGCTGCGGGCGCGGCTCGGCGTCGAGCGGATCGTCTGGCTGGGGCAGGGCCTCGTCGAGGACGCCGACACCGACGGCCACGTCGACAACATCGCCGCATTCCTGCCGGACGGGCGGGTGCTGCTGCAGACGGTCGCGGATCCGGACGACCCGAACCGCGCGCACGCGGTGGAGAACAGAGCGCGGCTGCTCGCCGCCGGGCTGGAGGTCGTCGACCTCGAGCTGCTGCCGCGGACCGACCGCGACGGCGAGCCGGTCGCCGTCCCGTACATGAACTTCTACCTCTGCAACGGCGCCGCGATCGTCCCCTGCGCGGGCCTCGATCCCGACATGGACGCGGAGGCGCTGGAGCGGCTGCGCGCGCTGCTGCCCGGCCGCGAGGTCGTCGGCGTGCCGGGCCGCGTGCTGGCGCTCGGCGGCGGCGGCGTCCACTGCATCACGCAGCAGGTGCCGGCGCTGCCGGAGCGTTAGCGCGCGGTCTGCGTGGCGAGCGGGGCGCGGGGTGGGCGCTGCGCCGCCGCCGCGCTCAGCAGGGCACGAGGCCGAGCGAGCCGCCGGACTCGCCGGAGAAGTCGGGGATCCAGCGGACGCACAGTCTGCTGCCCCCGCCGCCTCCGCCTCCGCCACCGCCGCCGCCTCTCGACGGCGGGCTCGGCGTGCTGACGTAGATCTTGCGCGTCCCGGCGACCTTCATCTCACCGGCGGTCGCCGTCACGCCCAGCTCGGTCGCGAAGCGCGCGTTCTCGCGCGGGCGGATCGTGAAGCGCGCCGTCGCCCTGGCGCCGGGGCGCAGCGGCTTCAGCCGCACCGTCTTCGGCGTCCCGGCGATCCCCTTGGCGCGTCTGAGGCGGACCTGGATCGGCGGCGTGCGCGCCTCGCCGGGGTTGGCGACCGTCACCTTCAGCGTGTAGGAGCGGCCCGATCTGACGTCCTCGGGGACGCCGCCCAGGCGCATCGACAGGCCCGGGCGCGGGAGCAGCCTGACGGGGCCGATCGCGTCGTAGACGTTGGCCGCGTTGGAGGGCTCGCTCAGCAGCACGAGCGCGCAGTCGGGGCGCAGGCCGCGCAGCGCGCGGGCGCTCGCCTCGAAGCTCTGGACCGCCTGGTTGCGGCCGTCCTTGTCGGCCTCGCCGCGCGCCGTCACCTGGTTGGGCGCGGCGAAGCGCAGCCAGGTGGCGTCGAAGTCGTCGGTGTAGCTGCCGATGCCGAGCACCGGCGTGCCCTCGCAGCGGCCGTCGACGAGCCTGCCGATCTGGAAGTGCAGGAAGGCGCGGCCCTCGCGCGGCGCGGCACGCAGCTGGACCGCGCCGGCGACGAAGCCCGTGCGGCGGTCGTAGCCGATGCTGGCGGCGAGCAGGTCGTGGCCGGGGTCGGGCGAGGTCGCGTCGCCGGCCGGGTCTCTCGCGGTCGCCGTGAAGGAGGCGTGCGCGGCGGCCGGGAGCGCGACTGCGAGCAGCGTCAGCAGCAGCGCGGCGGCAAGCGAGGGGAACGTGGACGGTGCGACCCGGACGATGGGCGCGACCCTATCGCAGCGCCGCCGCGCCAGCCCGCCCGCCGCGCGGCGCGCTGACAC
>JAEXXR010000372.1 GCA_023405705.1 Actinomycetes bacterium | reverse complement strand
GGTCGCGCCCGCGAGCGCGTCGGCGGAGTAGACGACGACCGGCAGCAGCAGGAGGATCACCGCGACGGTCGCGGCGCCGAGCAGGTCGCCGTCGATCTCGCGGCCCTTGCGCAGGTCGAGCATGTCGGGGACGGCCCACGCGGCGACGAGCGCGAGCGCGCCGCCGTTGCCACCCATCGCCAGCTCGGGCGTGCCGGTCGCCATCACGACCGCGAGGCCGCCGACCGCGCCGATCAGGTAGATGGCGAGCACGACGAGCGGGCCGTGGCGGCGCTCCAGCAGCCAGCCGAAGACGGCCGTCGCCGCGATCGCCGCGAAGGCGTAGCCGGTCGTCTCGTAGGCGAAGGCGGCGGTGAAGATCGTCCACCACTCGGTCAGGTCGCCGAGCACGACGAAGTGCTCGAGCGACAGCACGTCGGAGCTGAGCAGCACGAACAGGACGCAGCTGGCGAGGACGATCGCCATCGTCGCGTACGGCCGCGAGTCGACGCGGATCCCGGGGATCTCGCCGCGCTTCAGCGGCCCCAGCGACGGCTTCGGCGCCCGCCTCGCCTTCTTCGGCGGGCTCTCCTTGGGACGACCGCCTCTGTCGAGCTTCGGCGCACGCTTGCGCAACCGGTTGCCGCAGTACGGGCACTCGGTGATGTACGGGCTGACCTCCGACCCGCAGCTCTTGCAGATGACGAACAGGTCAGGACCGCCGCTGCTCACACCACAAGTCTAGTCCCCGGAGGGGGTTCCGGGGCGCTCAGTCGACCGCTCTCATACCGCGGTCGCCGCGACGATCTCGCCGACGACCTCGCGCAGGTCCTGGTTGGCCTCGTGGACGACCAGCTGGCGCGCCGCGCCGTTGCCGCGCTCCAGCAGGTCCTCGATCCCCGCCAGCTCGGCCGCGGAGCCGAGATCCTGGGCGTGCTCGCGCAGCCGGTCGAGCAGCCGCCTGGCGAGATCGCGCGTGCGCACGCGGTCGGTGCGCGGCAGGTCGACCAGCTCGCCGTCGAGACCGTGGCGCGCCGCCAGCCACTTGTTCTCGTCGATCATCTGGTGCGGGTACTTCGACAGCCGCTTGCCCGCCTCGAAGTGCTCGGCCAGCTCCTTCACCATCGCCTGGATCAGCGCCGCGAAGCCGATCGTGTGCTCGACGCGCGTCTGCGCGTCCATCACGCGCACCTCGACCGTGCCGAGGTTGGGGTGCGGCCGCACGTCGTACCAGAGATACGTGTAGTCCTCGATGACTCTGGAGCGCATCATGAAGCCGATTCTGGCCGCGAAGTCGTCCCAGTCGTCGTAAGTCGGCGGGATCCCGTTGCGCGGGAAGGCGCGGAAGATCGGCGTCCGCGTCGAGGCGAGGCCGGTCGCGTCGGCGCGCCAGAACGGCGAGTTGGCCGACAGCGCCAGCAGCACCGGCAGGTGGATCCGCATCCCGTTGGCGACGTGGATCGCCTTGTCGGGGTCGTCGAGACCGACGTGGACGTGCTGGCCGAAGATGATCTCCTGGCGCGCGACGAACTTGAGGTCGCTGATCAGGTCGCGGTAGCGGGTGCGCGCGACGATCCGCTGCTCCTCCCACATCGCGAACGGGTGCGTGCCGGCCGAGCCGATCGCCAGCCCGCGCCTCGCCGCGGTCTCGATCACGCGGCGGCGCAGCCCGCGCAGCTCCTCCTCGGCGGCGGCGGCGTTGGGCTGCGGCGAGGTGGCGATCTCCAGCACCGACTCCATCAGCTCCGGCTTCACCTGCTCGCTGCCCGAGTCCTCGAGCATCCCCTCGATCGCGTTGACGAGCTCGAGCGTCTCGGCGTCGAGGATCATCAGCTCCTCCTCGATGCCGATCGTGTAGTTGGGGCCGTCGAAATGCGCCTCCACCACCGGCAGCTCCGCCGCTCGACCGACCTGCTCCGACCCGTCGGGAGCTTTAGACTCAACGGTCACTTCGCGCATTTCCTCCCCCGACACTGAGGACGATTTCATGGCTCTCGGCTACGACGGCAAGCTCTACATCCTCGCGTTCGACCATCGCGGCTCCTTCCAGACGAAGATGTTCGGCATCAAGGGCGATCCCACGCCGGAGGAGACGGCCACGATCGCCGACGCCAAGCAGCTGATCTACGAGGGGATGGCGCTCGCCGCCGACCGCGGTGCCGACAACGCCTCCGTCGGCGTGCTCGTCGACGAGCAGTTCGGCGGCGACATCCCGGCCGAGGCGAAGGCGAAGGGCCTGAAGCTCGCGATGCCGGTCGAGAAGAGCGGCCAGAACGAGTTCGACTTCCAGTACGGCGACGACTTCGGCGCCCACATCGAGAAGTTCGACCCGGACTTCAGCAAGGTCCTCGTCCGCTACAACCCGGACGACGACGCCGCGCTCAACGAGCGCCAGAACGAGCGCCTCAAGCGCCTCGCGGACTGGCTCCACGCCAACGACCGCAAGTTCCTCTACGAGCTGCTCGTCCCGGCGACCGAGGCGCAGCTCGCCTCCGTCGGCGGTGACACCGACCGCTACGACGCCGAGCTGCGCCCGGAGCTGATGCGCCGCGCGATCGAGGAGATCCAGAACTACGGCATCGAGGTCGACATCTGGAAGATCGAGGGCGTCGACGCACAGGCCGACGCGCAGATGCTCGCCGAGCAGACGCGCAAGGGCGAGGGCCGCGAGGGCGTCGTCTGCGTCCTGCTCGGCCGCGGCGCCAGTGACGCGAAGGTCGACCACTGGCTGCGCGAGGCGGCCCCGGTCGACGGCTTCGTCGGCTTCGCGATCGGCCGCTCGATCTGGTGGGACAGCCTCAGAGGGTTCCTCGACGGCTCCGTCTCGCGTGAGGACGCGGCGTCGAAGATCGCCGACAACTACCTCCGCTTCATCAAGGTCTACGAGCAGCAGGAAGT
>JAEXXR010000356.1 GCA_023405705.1 Actinomycetes bacterium | reverse complement strand
GCGACTTGTTCTCCTCGGCCGGACGGTAGCCGCGGCCGCGGCCGATCGTCAGGTAGACCTCGAGCTTCGTCTTCTTCTCGAGCGTCGCGATGTGCGCGTCCGGGTTGAGGATCTCGACGCCGGAGGGAAGGTCGATGTCCTTCGCCGTGATGTCGCCGGGGCCCGTGACGACGAGCGGGGCCTCGATCTCGGTGGCGTCGGAGTGCATGCGGCAGACGATGCCCTTGAGGTTGAGGACGATGTCGGTCACGTCCTCCTTCACGCCCGGGATCGTGGAGAACTCGTGCGCGACGCCCTCGATCCGCACGCTCGTGACCGCGGCGCCGGCGAGCGACGAGAGCAGCACGCGGCGCAGGGAGTTGCCGAACGTGTAGCCGAACCCACGATCGAGCGGCTCGATCGTGAAGGAGCCGCGGTTCTCCTCGACCGTCTCTGTGGTGATTCGGGGGACTTGGAAGTCAAGCATCGGGGTCGGTTCCTAACGTCGTCGTGTCGTGAGCGCCGCCCGCCGCGGGGCGGTCATCCGGGCGTCGCGGGGGCCTGACGGCCCCGCGACGGAACAAGGCTTACTGCGAGCGGGAGCCGGCGCAGTGCACGGTGCGGGTCGCTGGCAGGCGCTCAGCGCTGGACCCGCGGACCATGCTCCGGCCCCCCGCTAGACCCGCCGCCGCTTCCGCGGACGGCAGCCGTTGTGCGCCTGGGGCGTGACGTCCTTGACGCCCGTGACCTCCAGGCCGGCGGCCTGCAGCGAGCGGATCGCGGTCTCGCGGCCGGAACCGGGGCCCTTCACGAAGACCTCGACCTTCTGGAGGCCGTGCTCGATGCCCTTGCGGGCTGCGGCGTCGGCGGTCACCTGGGCGGCGAACGGCGTCGACTTGCGCGAGCCCTTGAAACCGGCACCGCCGGCGGACTCCCACGCGATCACGTTGCCCTCACGGTCGGTGAGGGAGACGATCGTGTTGTTGAAGCTCGTCTTGATGTGGGCCTGGCCGACCGGGATGTTCTTGCGGACTCTGCGACGGCCACGCTGCGGACGCTTCGGAGCTGGACTCACGCTACTTCTTCCCCGCCTTCTTCTTGCCGGCCACCGACATGCGCTTCGGGCCCTTGCGCGTACGCGCGTTCGTCTTGGTCTTCTGGCCGCGCACGGGCAGGCCACGGCGGTGACGGAGGCCTCGGTAGCAGCCGATCTCCATCAGGCGCTTGACGTTCTGGGAGCGCTCGCGCCGCAGATCGCCCTCGACCGTGAGGGCGTCGATCTCGTCGCGGAGCTTCCCGACCTCGTCCTCGGTCAGGTCACGCACGTAGGTGTCGGGGGAGATGCCGGATCTGGCCAGCAGCTCGTTCGCCGTCGCCCGTCCGATCCCGTAGATGTACGTCAGACCGATCTCGACGCGCTTGTTCAGCGGGATGTTGATGCCTGCGATACGAGCCATCTCAGCCCTGCCGCTGCTTGTGACGCGGGTTCGAGCAGATGACCAGCACACGGCCGTGGCGGCGAATGATCTTGCACTTCTCGCACATCGGCTTGACCGACGGTCGTACCTTCATGTTCCCTTTCGGCTGATTCCTGTCGATGCGGCTCTGGCTGCCGTGACGGCTGCCGCTACCGCGTCGAGGACGAAGCACGCGCGAAAGCCAGCGGTTCCGAGCGCGACGGTGGATGGTACCAAACGTGCGGGCAGGACCTCGCGTCCGCGTGTCGAGGCCTACTCCGGCACCCGGACGGAACGTCGCGCCTGGCGCGCGCCCGCTCGCTGCTGGTGATCTCGGCGGGCGACAGGACGATGACGCGCCGCCGCTAGGCGGCGGCCCGCTTGCCGCTCTCGTGCCACGGCGTCAGGACACGCGGCCCGTCGGCGGTGACCGCGATCGTGAACTCGAAGTGGGCGGCGAGCGAGCCGTCCTGCGAGAAGATCGACCAGTGGTCGTCGGCCATCCGCACCTGGTGGCGGCCGGCGGTGACCATCGGCTCGATCGCGAAGACCATCCCCTCCTCCAGCACCGGGCCGCGGCCGGCGGGACCGTAATTGGGGATCTGCGGGTCCTCGTGCATCTCCTGGCCGATGCCGTGGCCGACGAGCGAGCGGACGATCGAGAGGCCCTCGGCCTCGACGAAGGTCTGGATCGCGTTCGAGACGTCGCCGAGGCGGTTGCCGGCCTTCATCTGCGGGACGGCGGCGAACAGCGAGCCCTCCGTCACGTCGAGCAGTTTGCTGGCGACCGCGGAGATCGAGCCGACCGGGAAGGTGCGGGCCGCGTCGGCGACCCAGCCGTCGTAGACGACGCCGACGTCGACGGAGATGATGTCGCCGCGCTCCAGCTTGTACGGGCCGGGGATGCCGTGGACGACCATGTCGTTCGGCGAGGCGCAGATCGAGCCGGGGAAGCCGCGGTAGCCCTTGAAGGCCGGCGTGGCGCCCTGCGAGCGGATGAATCTCTCAGCCGCCTCGTCGAGCTCCTTGGTCGTGACGCCGGGGCGGATCTTGCCCTCGATCAGATTGAGCGTGCGGACGAGGATCTCGCCCGCCGCCGCCATCTTGTCGATCTGCTCGGGTGTCTTCTTGACGATCACAGATCTTCTTCGAGCCGCAGCGTGGCGAGCACGGCGCGGATGTGATCGTGGACCTCCGTGGGGCTGCGGGTGCCGTCGACGCGGCGAAGCAGGCCCTTCTCGTCGTAGTACGAGATCAGCGGCTCGGTCTCGCGGTGGTAGACCTCGAGGCGCTTGCGGACCACTTCCGGCTTGTCGTCGTCGCGCTGGATAAGACGCGAGCCGTCGATGTCGCAACGGCCCTCGTGCTTCGGCGGGTCCGTCTCGATGTGGTACGGCCGGCCGGTCTTCGCGCTCACGCGGCGACCGCTGATGCGACTGATCAGGTCCTCGTCGGGGACGTCGATCAGCAGGACCGCCGTGATGCGGCGGCCAAGGCCGTCGAAGGCGACTCCGAGCGCGTCGGCCTGGGGCCGGTTGCGCGGGAAGCCATCGAGGATGAAGCCGTCACGGCAGTCGTCGGCGCTGATGCGCTCGACGATCAGGTCGATGACGAGCTCGTCCGGCACGAGGTCGCCGGCGTCCATGTACGCCTTGGCGGCTCTGCCGAGCTCGGTGCCGTCCTTGACGGCGGCACGGAGGATGTCGCCAGTGGCGACGTAGGGCAGGCGGAAGTCGTCCTGGAGACGCGCCGCTTGGGTGCCCTTGCCGGCCCCCGGAGGGCCGAAGAGGATGAGATTCAGCTCACGCACGAGGAGCGGAACTTACATGATGCGAGCGCGCGCGGTTGCCACGTTGCGGATCGCGAGGGACCGCCCGCGGAGGGACGGCCCGCGAGTTCCTCCGGCGCCGCGGGTTCAGACCGCGCCGCCGTGGAACTCGCGAGACGAGCAGCTATCTGAGGAAGCCCTCGTAGTTGCGCATCATCAGCTGCGCTTCGAGCTGCTTCATCGTGTCGAGCGCGACGCCGATGACGATCAGGATCGACGTTCCGCCGAAGAAGAAGTCGGCGTTGGTCTGGTTGATCAGGATCGTCGGTCCTGCCGCCACGATGGCGAGGAAGATCGCTCCCGGGAATGTCAGGCGAGCGAGGATGCGGTCGAGGAACTCGGCCGTTGGCCGCCCTGGTCGCACGCCTGGGATGAAGCCGCCGTAGCGTTTCAAATTGTCGGCCTGCTCCACCGGGTTGAACGTGATCGCCGTGTACATGTAGGTGAACACGATGATGAAGATCGCCTCGCCTACGAGATAGGCCCAGCCCGATGGCGAGAAGAAGTTCGCCAGGTCCGTCGCCCACGGCTTGTTGATCAGCTGGCCGATCGTCGGCGGGAAGGCCATGATCGACGCGGCGAAGATGACCGGGATGACGCCGGCCATGTTGACGCGCAGCGGCAGGTAGGTCTGGCCGCCCTGCGTCATCCGCTGGCCGATCACGCGCCGGGCGTACTGCACGGGGATCCGGCGCTGACCTTCCTGGACGAAGACGATCGCGGCGATGATCGCGAGCGCGAGGAACGGCATCATCACCTTGAAGACCGGGTCCGGGCTGGTCCACCAGGCGCGGATGCCCTGCGGCAGACCCGCCACGATGCTCGCGAGGATCATCAGCGAGATGCCGTTGCCGATGCCGCGCTGCGTGATCAGCTCGCCCATCCACATGACGAGCATGCAGCCCGCCGTGAGGCAGATCGCGATCAACATGACCTTCGCCAACGTGAAGTTGTCGATGATCGACGCGCCCGCCGAGTTCTGGAAGGAGCGGAAGAGGAAGACGTACGCTATGGACTGGGCGAACGCCAGGCCGACGGTCAGGTAGCGCGTGTACTGCGTGATGCGCTGCTGACCGACCTCGCCCTCTCTCTGCAGTCTCTCGAGCGACGGCACGACGACCGTCAGGAGCTGCAGGATGATCGAGGCCGTGATGTACGGCATGATCCCGAGCGCGAAGAGCGCGATTCGGGACAACCCCCCGCCCGAGAAGATGTTGAGGAAGTTGAGGATGCCGCCGTCGGAGAAGTTCGACTGGATCTGCTCGACCGCCTCCGAGTTGATGCCCGGGGCGGGAATGTGAGCGCCCAGCCGGTAGAGCGCAAGAAGCGCTGCGGTGAACAGCAGCTTCTTGCGGATCTCCCCGACCGTGAACGCCTTGAGGATCGTGGACAGCACGGTTCGGCGGCCTCAGGCGCTAGGCGTCGAGCAGCTGCGCGGTACCGCCGGCGGCCTCGATGCGCTCACGCGCGGCCGCACTGAAGGCATTGGCGTGCACCGTCAGCGGCTTGGTGATCTCGCCCTTGGCGAGCACCTTGACCGGGATGCCCTTGCGGGTCGCCAGGCCCTTGGCGCGCAGCGCCTCGAGCGTGACCTCCGCGCCAGACTCGAAACGCGCCTCCAGGTCGGCCAGGTTGACCGGCTGGGTGTGCGTCCGGAACGGCTCGAACGGCATCGACTTCTTCATGTGCGGGCCGCGCAGCTTGCGCATCCGCATGTGGATCGGCATCTGGCCGCCCTCGAAGCGGGCGCGGTCCTTCGCGCCGGAGCGCGAGCCGTAGCCCTTCTGGCCGCGGCCAGAGGTCTTGCCGGTGCCGGAGCCCTCGCCGCGGCCGACGCGCTTGCGCGGCTTGCGGTGACCCGGAGCGGGTCTCAGGTTGTGGAGGCCGATGCGCTCCTCGCGCTCGGTCTCGTCCTTCACGGGGCTCATCAGGATTCCTCGAC
>JAEXXR010000251.1 GCA_023405705.1 Actinomycetes bacterium | reverse complement strand
GCGTCGGAGCGGCGGTCGCGGGCGCGCCCGCAGCTGGCGCGGGCGCGCTCGCCACGGCAGCGGACGCGGCCGCCGCGACGGGCTCCTCGTCGTTCCCGCCGAGCAGCTGCTGGAACCGCTCCTCCTTCTGCCCCGGCCGCCGCGCGAGGCGGACCACGAGGTCGCGCCCGATCAGGCCGTCGAGCGTCTCCTGCACCGCGGCGAGGTCGCCGAAGGGGTGGAGGCGCTCGCTGCGCTGCTTCAGCTCGCCCGGGGTCTGCGGCCCGCGCAGCATCAGCACGGCCAGCAGCGCGAGCTCGTCGGGGGCGAGCCGCAGCGCCTCGTCGAGCAGGTGGCGGTACTTGCTGGCGCGGCTGCCGTGGCCGCTGGTGAGGCGCGTCCAGCCGCGGCGGTAGAGCCGCTGGAGCGCGTCGCGGATCGCGTCCTCGTCGTACTGGACGACCGGATCGCGGTTGGTCGACTGGTTGCACGCGAGGCGCAGCGCGTTGAGCGAGAGGGGATAGGCGTCCGGTGTGGTCCGCTGCTTCTCGATCAGGCAGCCGAGCACGCGGATCTCGACGGCATCCGGTTCCATGCGCGGGAGACTACGCCAGCGGCGGGCGGCCGGGCGGGGCACGTCGCGCCGCCGCAGCCGCCGGATCGGTAGCGTTCCGGCGAATGGTCAGACGCGCGCTTCCCCTCCTCCTGCTCGCGACGGTCGCCATCGGCGGCTGCGGCTACGGCACGAGAGCCGACGTGACGGAGGAGCAGGTGCAGGCCCGCAAGGAGCTGATCAGAGCCGCCGGCGGATTTGACAACCACGAGTTCGCCAGACTGTGCCCCGGCCTCTTCCCGAGAGACTTCCTCACCAACGAGGACAGATACAGAAGAGAGGACCCGGACCACAGAACCCCGCCGGTGACGGCCGAGCTCAGATCGCTCGTCGAGCGGGCCGGCTGCGACGTCCCCAGCCCGCCCGCGTAACGGCCGCACGCCTCCGCCGATGGACGCCACGACGCTCGAACGCCTCGCGGACCTGCTCGTCGGCTTCGGCGCCAACGTCCAGCCGGGCCAGATCGTCACGGTCAGCTCGGAGCTCGGCAAGGAGCCGCTGACGCGCGCGATCGCCGCCAGCGCCTACCGTCACGGCGCGACCTTCGTCGACGTCTCCTACGCGGACCCCTACGTCCGCCGCGCACGGATCGAGCACGGCAGCGACGCGGCGCTCGACACCGTCCCGTCGTGGTTCGGCGAGCGGATCCTCAGACTGGGCGAGCAGCGCTGCGCACGGATCGCGCTGACGGGCCCGGTCGCGCCCGGCCTGCTGGAGGACCTCGACCCGGCGCGCGTCGGGCGCGACAGGTCGCAGGCGCTGCGCGAGGCCGGCCAGGTCATCAACGAGCGCACGACCAACTGGACGATCGGGCCCTGCCCGACCCCGGGGTGGGCGGCGCTCGTCCATCCCGAGCTGGAGGCCGACGCGGCGCTGGCGAGGCTGTGGGAGGAGATCGTCCACGTCTGCCGGCTCGACGAGGCCGACCCGGTCGCGGCCTGGAGAGAGCGGATGGCGACGCTCGTCGGCGTGACCGAGCGGCTGACCGCCGCCGGCTTCGACGCGCTCCACTTCGAGGGGCCGGGGACCGACCTGACCGTCGGGCTGCTGCCGTCGTCGAGATGGGTCAGCGCCGCCTTCGAGACGATCGACGGGATCGCCCACGCACCGAACCTGCCCTCCGAGGAGGTCTTCACGACCCCCGACCCGGAGCGGACCGAGGGCGTCGTGCGCGCGACGAAGCCGCTGCTGCTCGGCGGCGCCACGATCAGAGGCCTGACCGTCCGCTTCGAGGGCGGTCGCGCCGTCGAGATCGACGCCGAGCAGGGTGCTGGCACGCTGCGCGAGATGACCCGCCACGACGACGGCGGCGCCCGCCTCGGCGAGGTCGCGCTGGTCGACCGCGAGGGCCGCATCGGCCCGCTCGGGACCGTCTTCTACGACACCCTGCTCGACGAGAACGCGGCCAGCCACGTCGCGCTCGGCCGCGGCTTCGACTTCGCCGTCGACGAGGCCGAGGTCGGCCGCGTCAACGACAGCCTGATCCACGTCGACTTCATGATCGGCGGCGACGACGTCGACGTGACCGGCGTCACGCGCGACGGCGAGCGCGTCCCGGTGCTGCGCGGCGGCGCCTGGCAGCTCTGAGCGCTGCCGGCCGCGCTCCAGCCCGTCGCCCCGCGCGCGCCCTCCGGCATCCCGTCGCCCACCTCACCCGGCGCGGCGGAGCCAGTCCCTGTACCCTTCCCAGGCCGCAACATTGCACGGAGAGGTGCCGGAGCGGCTGAACGGGCACGACTGGAAATCGTGTGACCGGGGTAACTCGGTCCGAGGGTTCGAATCCCTCTCTCTCCGCTTCTCGTCGCACGCAGCGGGCGTGCGCGCAGCAGACGCCGACCTGCCGGTCCGACCGGTCGGCCGGCGCGCGTCCCGATGCGGTCGCAGCGGCGCGCCGCGGTGGAGCCGCGGGCGCCCCGGTCCCGCAAGGGGAGTTCGAGACCAGGGCGCCCGGATCGCGGCTCGTCAGCACGCCCGCTAGCCGCCCGTCGTGGGGGATCCGACGGGGCTGTGGCGGCGTCGTTCGCTCGCCTCCTGAGCGCACCGACGCGAGCGAAAGTACCTGAGTTCCGGTGCGTCGCCAACGGCGATGGCGCCTGCGGCGCCGGGGGCGATATCGGTCAACGAGGGATGCGGCGCTGGAGCAGCCGCTCTATCCGCTCGACCCTGACGCGCAGCTCGTCCAGCTCGCGCTCGAGCCGGTCGACCTGCGGCTGGCTGGTGCTCTGCGCGAGGCGCGCGATCGTCGCCTCGCGGATGTACTGCGCGGTGGCGATGCCGTCGCGCTCGCAGACCTCCTTGAGGTCCCGCCAGGTCTCCCCGGAGAAGCGGACGGTCGTCGTGTGCACGCCGTCCACGCTAGAGCGTGAATGGCCTGCACACGAGCGGAAATGGCTACCGATGGCGCAAGGCGTACGCCCTGCGATATCAGTCGCCGGAGTTCTTCCGCGAACCGGTCGACGCGGTGCCGAAGACGTGGTCCCAGAAGGGGGCGCTCACGCCGTACGCCTTGTCGTGCTCCTTGAAGTGGTGGCGCATGTGCAGCTCGTGCAGCTTGCGCGGCAGCCACGCCGTCGGCTTGCGCCCGCCGGGGAGGTGGTGGACGTAGTAGTGGAGCATGTCGTAGGCGAGGTAGCCGGCCCAGAAGCCGGCCGAGGCGGCGTACGCCGCCGGCGTGCCGAGCACGAGCACGAACAGCCCGAAGAAGAGCGCCGCCAGCGGGACGCTGACCGACGGCGGCATCACCAGCCGCAGCGGGTCGTTGGGATGGTCGTGGTGGACGCCGTGGATGATCCAGTGCAGCCGCGCTCCGATGCCTCTGTCGGGCTGGAAGTGGAAGACGATGCGATGGAGCCAGTACTCGGTCAGCGTCCAGAAGACGTAGCCGCCGAGCGCGAGCAGCGGCACCTGCCACCACGTCAGCTCGCCGAAGGAGACGACGAGCGCGATCACGATCGCCGGCACGAAGACGAAGAGCGGCACGCTCCAGTGGACGCGCGACAGCTTGTCGAGCAGGTCCGACTCGAACATGCGGGGCGACGCCTTCAGGACCTCGGACCGTCTCATGCCGGTCAGCTCTTCGCGGGTCGGATAGCTGGCCATGAGTCGCGCTCCTTTCGTGGTCGCAGTTTCGGCCGTGCGGATGAGGGCGCCTTTACCTTACTCCTCCGACCCGCGGTTCCCGCCGCCGCAGGCGCGCGGCGGCCGTCCTCGGACCTCGCAGGGGCGAAGAAATCGCCACGGCCCCATGGGCCGGCGATACAGTTGGTACATGCGTGTTTTTCGAGCTGTCGGCCTCTCCCTGCTCGCCTGCGCGGCGAGCAGCGCCGGCCTGCTCGCCTCTGCGGTGACGGCGAGCGCAAGAACCCAGGTCGCGATAACCGGCGGCGTCACGCCGACGATCACCGGCTTCCCGACGGCGCCGAAGAACGTGAGGCTGACGCTCTCGGGGCGGATGATCGGCGACGACGTCGAGGGGATGTTCCCGGCGACGACGACGAAGATCGTCTGGTGGTTCACCCACGGCGCGCGCGTCAACGGCGCGCTGTTCCCGCACTGCGACCCGAGGAGACTCGCGGCCGCGCGCGGCAGCTCGAAGGCCTGCCCGAAGGGCTCGCGGATCGGCGGCGGCTGGGTCGTCGCGACCGCGATCAGCGTCACCGCGAGAGTCAGAATCGACGTCTACAACGGCAGAGGCGGGAGATCGATGATCTTCTACTTCTCGACGCAGCGGCCCGTCGTCGTCAACGACATGCTCGTCGCGCCCTTCCAGCAGCTGAAGGGCGGCAGACACGGCTTCAAGCTTACGATGAGAATCCCGGAGGGCCTGCAGGAGCTGACGCCCGGCATGGTCACCTCCGTCAGAGACTTCACCGCGACCGTCGGCGGCATGACGACGACGGCGAGGATCGGCGGCAGACGCGTCAAGCGCGGCTTCATCGAGACGATGGCCTGTCCGCCCGGCGCGCTGGTGGTCGCGAGAGGCGAGTTCAGCTTCCGCACGATCGCCCCGGTGACGGTCGACTCCTACCTGGGCTGCGGTCAGGCGCCGCCGTTCCCGCCGGAGTTCCCGCCCTCTCAGCTCGGCTCCGCCTGAGCCGCCGACTGGCGGCCAGGGCCGGGGCCGGCGAGCGCCCCGGTCGCCGCCAGCGCGGCGGCGCCGAGC
>JAEXXR010000240.1 GCA_023405705.1 Actinomycetes bacterium | reverse complement strand
CGCCCGTCCCTTCAGAAGGTCGCCGGCGTGATGCTCGGCTTGTTGCCGGGCTGCGTCGGGTCGCCCTCGTAGCTGGTGTACAGCCACTGCTGGAAGAACTCGTCCCAGCGGTCGGCGCGGGCCGGGTCGGCCGCCTTCACCAGCGCGACGAACTGCTCGGTCGTGACGTTGCCGTTCGCGTGGTCGACCAGCCACGATCTCATCATCGATCTGAAGGCCGGCTCGCCGAGGCCGGGGGTCGCGACGAAGATCTCGCGGATCGCCGTCATCGTCATCGCGCCGCGCAGGTACATCGCCGCGTAGTCGAAGATGTCGGCGGCCGTCGGCGGGTCGGCCGGCGGGATCAGCCAGAAGGCGCCGAGCGCGCCGTCGTAGAGGCCGGAGAAGCGGTCGGCCATCGGCGGGCCGCCGTCCTCGTCGGTCTCCCACAGCCACGAGGAGAACTCGGTGATCCCCTCGTTGAGCCAGATGTCGCGCCAGCGCGCGAGCGTGACGAGGTTGCCGAACCACTGGTGGGCGTTCTCGTGCGCGATCGTCGCGAGGCCCGGCCCGGTGTCGTCCGGGTCGGCCGCCGGATAGGTCGGCTTCGTCTGGGTCTCCAGCACGTAGCCGACGGAGGCGCCGACGCGCGGCACGACGCCGCCGGCGGCGTCGAAGGGATACGGCACGCCGTAGTAGCCGGCGTACCAGTCGAGCATGGCGGGCGCCCGCTGCTGGTCGGCGACGATCTCGGCGCGTCTCGCGAACGACTCCTCGACGTAGAGGTAGAAGGGGCGATCCGGGTCCGAGAGGTCCGAGCCGGAGGCGTCGAAGCGACCGACGGAGACGGTCGCGAGATAGGGCGCCATCGGGTCCTCGGAGACCCAGTCGAAGGTCGTCGTGCCGTCGCCGTGCGCGGTCGTGCCCGCGAGCACGCCGTTGGAGACCGCGGTGAACTCGTCCGCCACGGTCACCGAGATCGCGTAGCGGGCCTTGTCGGTCGGGACGTTGTTGACCGGGAACCAGCCCTGCGAGCCGAGCGGCTCGCCGAGCGCGACGGCACCGAAGTCGATGTTCGACAGCCACCCCTCGGCCGAGCCGTCGGGGTCGATCACCGGGCCGGGCGCGCCGCCGTAGACGACCCGGACGGTGAAGGCGGTGCCGGCTCTGATCCCGGCGCTCGGCGTGATGATCAGCTTCGCGGCGTCGAAGTCGTAGGCGAACGCCGCCGCACGGCCGTCGACCGTCACGCCGCTGACCGCAAGCCCCTGGAAGTCGAAGCTGAAGTCGCTCAGGTTCTGCGTCGCGGCCGCCTCGATCGTCGCGGTCCCGCGCAGCACGCGCGTGAGCACGTTCGTGTAGCGGAGGTCGAGGTCGTAGCGCTGGACGTCGTAGCCGCCGTTGCCGATCGTCGGGAAGAGCGAATCGCCGAGCGAGCGCGCGCCGGAGGTGTAGACGGTCGGGTCCGGCGTCGGCGTCGGCGTCGGCGCCGGCGGCTTCGGCGGGACCGGAGGTGCGGGCGGCGCGGGCGCCGCTCTCGGCGCGATCCGAACACGCCGGACGGCGGTGGCGCAGGTGGGACGAGCGCCCCGTCTCAGCCGCGCGCAGACCTTCAGCGCAAAGCCGCCCGGCACCGCCGCGCTGAGCTGCGGCGCCGTCACCCGCACCGCGAAGCGGCGGCTTCTCCCCGCTCTGACCGACGCGACCCGCGCCCCTCTGAGCGAATAGACGCTCGCCGGGTTGCGCCCGTCCGTCAGCGTCAGCTGCAGCTGCGCCGCGCCCGCGCGCCCACCGCGGTTCGCCACCCGCCCGCGCACGACGAACCGCTGCTCGCCTCTGAGTGTCGTCGCCGGAACCGTCACGCCGGAGACCACGAGCCGCGCCGGCCGCGTTCTGCGCTTCGCCTGCGCCGCCGCTGGCGCCGGCCCAGCCCCGGCGCTCGCCGCGTTCGCCGGCGTCTCAGCGGCCGGGCCGGCCGCCCAGCCCGGCGCCGGCAGACCACCGGCCGCGATCCCTCCGACGACGGCCGCGACGGCCCATCGCGCACCGCTCCCCCAGCGTCCAGCGAGCATCGGCAATCTCCCTCTCGTAGTGCTCCCGCCACCGCCTGCCATGCCCCCGGCCCCCGGTCACCGCAGCCGCCCGCACGCTGACCGCCGAGAACGACGAAAGCCCCGGCGGACCGGGGCTTTCGATAGAGGAGCCGACGCCCGGATTCGAACCGGGGACCCCTTCATTACGAGTGAAGTGCTCTACCAACTGAGCTACGTCGGCAACTTCCGCGGGCGCGAGGCCGCGCGGTCGCACATGGTAGCCGACCGGCGCGGGCGGCGGCGGGTCAGGTGCCGGGGGCGCACGTGCGCCGCCAACCGCTGGCATGCACCAGACGCCAGTGTTACAGTTCGACTCCAGATGTCACTTCGTCGCACACGTGCGCTGCAGCAGTCGGCCTCCTCGTCGCTGAACGCGGCGCGGCGGGCAGCCGAGCTGACCGCGCTCGCCGACGGGGAGACGGTCGACGTGCTCGTCGTCGGCGGCGGGATCACCGGCGTCTGGACGGCGCTCGACGCCGCCACGCGCGGGCTCTCCGTCGCGCTCGTCGAACGGCACGACCTCGCGTCCGGCACCAGCCGCTGGAGCAGCAAGCTCGCGCACGGGGGCCTGCGCTACCTCGCCCACCTCGACTTCGGCCTCGCGTGGGAGTCGGCGACCGAGCGCGCGACGCTGATGGACGTCAGCGCGCCGCACCTGGTCCGCGCGCTGCCGATGCTGCTGCCGCTCGGCGACAGCATCGGGCGCGGCGCCGGCGCGAAGCTGGAGACCGGGATCCGCATCGGCGACCGGATGCGCGCCGCCGCCGGCACGAGCCGCCGCCGACTGCCGCCGATGCGACGGATCTCCGGCGAGGAGGCGCGCCGGCTCGTGCCCGCGCTCAGCGACCGCAACCTGCGCGGCGCGATCCTCCACTGGGACGGGCAGATCGAGGACGACGCCCGCCTCGTGCTCGCGGTCGCGCGCACCGCCGCGGCCCACGGCGCGCGGATCCTCACGTACGCGCGCGTCGAGCGGCTGACCGCCGACGGCGCGACCGTCGCCGACGTGCACGGCGACGGCGGCAGCTTCCAGATCAGAGCCCGCCACGTCGTCAACGCCGCCGGCGTCTGGGCCGGGGAGCTGGGCGGCGGGATCGCGCTGCGGC
>JAEXXR010000162.1 GCA_023405705.1 Actinomycetes bacterium | reverse complement strand
GGCCAGGACGACGTCGACCTCGACGTCGGCTCCGACGACGACGCCGCCTTCGGCGCGCGCGCCAGCTCGCGCAGGGACGGCACCGTGCTCGTGCGCGTCTCCGTCCCGGCGGCCGGTGCGATCAAGCTGGTCGCGAGAACGCGGCCGGCGAGCGCGAGCGGCAGAGGCAGAGGCAGCGGCAGAGCGGCCGCGAGAGCGCGGCAGGTCGCCGCCGCGAGCGTGCGCGCGAGAGGCCGTGCGACGGTCAGAGCGGTGCTGAGGCTGCGCGGCGCCGACCGCCGCGCCGTCCGCCGCGGCAGAGCGCTGCCGGTGCGGCTGACGGTCACGCTGAGACCGTCCGCCGGCGGCCGCGCGCGCACGACGACGCTCTCGGCCCGCTTCCGCTTCACGCCCGCCAGACGCGCCGCGAGAGGTCCCCGCAGCGCGAAGTGAACGACCCGTGAACGGGTCGTTCCCAAGCTGTGAATCGATGTTGGGAATCCTGTGAAGCGCTCTGGTCGCGGAGCGCTCGCACGGGGAGAGTGAGCGCCGCCTCACGTCCTTCACGTCGTCCCCCGCCAGAAGCTCAGAAAGGATCACCTCTCCCATGGCAAGACCCGTTGCGGCGGCTGCGCTGCGCCGGACCCTCCTGACCGGCGCCGCCCTCGCGGCGATCGGCACCGGCGCGCTCGCCGCGCAGGACGCCGACGCGGCGTTCACGCTCGGCAGATGCCAGGGCGCGTCGAACGTCGGCGCCCGCGGCGCGTCGTTCCAGAACACGCTGCACGCGAGATTCAAGACCTTCTTCGAGAGCTCGTTCGGCTGCGCCGGCTCGCCGACCGGCCCGGTCTACACCTCGACCGGCTCCGGCGACGGCCGCGCGGCGATGGGCGCCGGCGGCGGCGACCTGAGACTGGCCCCGGGCGAGCGCTACCCGCTCGTCTCCTTCGCGGCGGCCGACGAGGCGCCGAACCCGACCGAGGTCGCGACGATGAACGGCGGCCCGACCGCCGGCACCGCCGACGACGGCAGACTGCGCGTGATCCCGATCGCGACCGGCGCCAGCGCCTTCATCCTGCACGTTCCAGAGGGCTGCTCGATCGCCGGCGTCACGAACAAGACCAACGGCGCCGACGGCGCCCTCGGCGGCGCCGACACCGGCGACAGAGCCGACAACTTCACGCAGCGCCTGCGCCTCGGCAACGAGCGCGTGGAGGCCGCCTTCGCCGGTGACGCCGACGCCGACACGTGGGGCGAGCTGGTCCCGAACATCAGCGGCACCGCGACCGGCATCACCGGCGACGCCTCCAACGCCGGCGTCGCCTGCGCGAGCGTCCCGGTCCGCCGCATCGTCCGCCAGGACAGATCGGGCACCAGCTACGGCTGGAAGGCGTACCTCGACCTGATCAACCCGGGCCGCGGCTGGACGTCGGCCTACGGCGCCGACAACCGCGAGTGGCCGGCTGCCGGCGGCAGCGGCAGAGGCACCGTCGTCGCCGACGTCGGCGCCAACTGCAACGGCGCCGACAAGCTCTGCTCGGCCAGAAGCAGCGGCGGCGGCAACCTCGCCGCGGCCGTCAACAGCACCGACGGCTCGATCGGCTACGTCGACCTCGCGACCGCGCGCTCACGCGGCTTCGAGATCACCCCGGCCGCCTCCGAGGCGACCAAGGACTACACCTACTGGTCCCCGCTCGAGGTGATGGAGGGCGTCCCCGGCCGCTACGCCGAGCCGACCTTCTTCCCGAGATCGCACACCGCGGGCAGCGACAAGGGCGCCTCCTGCGACAGAGCCGAGATCAGCGGCGCGCCGACCGCGGCGGGCTCGCCCGGCGGCGACCCGACCTTCGGCGACTGGAGCGCCGCGTACGCGGCCGGCGGCGAGGCCTACCCGGCCTGCGTGCTGACGTTCGCGATGGCGTGGGACGACAACGCCCCCGTCTACGGCGCGAACGCGACGGAGGAGGCGAAGGCCCGCACCGTCAAGGACTACCTCGGCCTGATCGTCAGCGACGCCGGCCAGGCCCACCTGCTCGGCTCCGACTATTCGGCGCTGCCGAACACGGCGGCGGCCCCGCTGATCACGTGGGCGCAGAGAGGCGTCGCCGGCATCGACTGGAACAAGTCGACCGGCGGCGGTGGCGGCGAGGAGAGACCGCCGGTCGACAACAGACCGCCGGTGGACAACAGACCCCCGGTGGACAGCAGACCGCCGGTGCAGACGCCGAGCAACGCCTTCTCGGTCCCGAGCGGCAGAGCGACCGCGTCGCTGATCACCTACGTCGCCCAGCTGCCGGGCGCCGGCTCGCTGAGAGTCGTCGCGACGGCGAAGGTCGGCAAGAAGACGATCCGCGTCTCGTCGCTGTCGGCCAACCCGAGAGGCGCCGGCCGCCTGACGCTGAGACTGAAGCTCTCCAGCGCCGCCAAGAAGGCGCTCGCCAGAGCGAAGGGCAAGCGCCTGTCGGTCCGCGTCGCCTTCACGTTCACGCCCACCGGCGGGACCGCGAGCACGCAGACGAAGACGATCACGGTCAGAGCCGCGAGAGCGAGAAGACCGACCAAGAAGAAGACCGCCAAGCGCTGAGCGCGCCTCGCGGCACCCGCACGCACCGGTCCCGCCGCCTCGCCGCGGCGGGGCCGGAGCGTCCCTCTCATCCCCACTCCAAGAAGCGCAGGCCCCAGTGAGCGACGACCCCCAGAACGAGCCCCATCCCGCGGACGACGAGCGCCCCCTCGGCACCAAGCGGGCGACGGCGGCACCCCGTCCCGGCGGCAGAGCCCGTGTCCAGTCGGGCCTCGCGAACCGCCGCAACCCCGCCGCCGACGCGCTCCGCTCCGGCGGCGCCGCCGTGCTGCGGTACCTGCGCAGAGATCTGTTCGCGCTCGGCCTGATGGTCGCCGCGCTGACGATCGTGATCCTCTTCTTCACCCTCCTCGGCGCGACGAAGCCGTCGAGCGACGGCACGCCGCTGCCGCTCAGCTCCGTCTTCGCGCTCGCCAGAGAGGGCGAGGTGACCTACGCGACGCTGCTGGACCAGGACAGCCGCGTGCAGGTCACGACGACCGGCGGCGAGCTGTTCTGGGCCGCCTACCCCAGCTCCGGCGCGCAGACCTCGGCGCTCACGAACGCGCTGGAGAGAGGCGGCGCGACCGTCGACGTCGAGCAGCAGCCCGGCAAGCAGCAGCTGACGATCGTCGTCCAGTTCCTGCTGCCGATCCTGCTGCTCGTCTGCCTCTTCGCGCTGTTCATGCGCATCAGCCAGGACGGCGGCGCCGGCGGCATCGCCTCCTTCTCCAACTTCACCGGCAGAGGCAGGAAGAAGGGCAAGGGCACCGCCCACAAGGTCACGTTCGCCGACATCGCCGGCGTGCCGGAGGCGGTCGCCGAGCTGGCCGAGATCCGCGACTACCTCGACGACCCCTCCAGATACCTGGAGCTGGGTGCGGCGGCGCCGAAGGGCGTGCTGCTGGTCGGTCCTCCCGGCACCGGCAAGACGCTGCTGGCGAAGGCGGTCGCGGGGGAGGCCGACGCGGCGTTCTTCTCGCTGTCGGGCTCGGACTTCGTCGAGTCGCTGGTCGGCGTCGGGGCGGCGCGCGTGCGCGACCTGTTCGCGAAGGCGCGCAGAATGTCGCCGGCGATCATCTTCATCGACGAGTTCGACGCCGCCGGCCGCAAGCGCGGCGCCGGCATCGGCCAGGGCAACGACGAGCGCGAGCAGACGCTCAACCAGCTGCTCGTCGAGATGGACGGCTTCTCCGGCGACGGCGGCCTCGTCGTGATGGGGGCGACCAACCGCCCCGACATCCTCGACCCGGCGCTGCTGCGTCCCGGCCGCTTCGACCGCCAGATCACCGTCGACACGCCCGACGTCCACGGCCGCACCGAGATCCTCGAGTTGCACGGCTCCAAGCGCCCGCTGGCGCCCGACGCCGACCTCGACGAGATCGCCCGCCTGACGCCCGGCTTCTCCGGCGCCGAGCTGGCCAACGTCGTCAACGAGGCGGCGCTGCTGACCGTCCGCGCCGGCGAGCGCGAGATCACGCAGAAGCTGCTGGAGGAGTCGATCGACCGCGTCGTCGCCGGTCCGGCCAAGAAGCACCTGCTGACCGAGCGCGAGCGCTGGATCATCTCGATCCACGAGGCCTCCCACGCCGTCGCGACCGAGGCGATGGGGACCGGCGCGACGGCGCGCAAGGTCTCGATCGTCGCGCGCGGCCGCACGCTCGGCACCGCCGCGCACATGCTCACCGATCGCGACCAGACGATCATGGAGCAGACCGACCTGGAGATGCAGCTGATCGCGATGCTGGCCGGCGCGGCCGGCGAGCGGCTCGAGTTCGGCCACCTCTCGACCGGCGTCCACGACGACCTGCACGAGGCGACCGCGCTCGCGCGCTCGATGGTGACGAGCTTCGGCATGTCCGACGAGCTCGGCCCCGTGACGATCGGCGAGAAGGCCGGCGAGGTCTTCCTCGGCGCCTCGCTGCAGGAGCTCGGCTCGGTCGGCCCGAGAACGCTCGACCTGATCGACGAGGCGGTCGAGCGGCTCGTCAAGGACGCCGAGC
>JAEXXR010000153.1 GCA_023405705.1 Actinomycetes bacterium | reverse complement strand
GGTCGGCGCTCGGCAGTGGCAGCAGCTCGGACGTGGCGACGGCGGTCGGCTTCGGCGTCGCCGCGCCGCTGCTGGCGATCGGCCTGTTCGCGGTGATCGGCGGCCTCTCCGCGCTCGGCGCGAAGGGCGACGCCCGGGCGGCCCGCATCGCGGACCTGAAGGCGCGCGGCCACACCAACCGGCAGATCGTCGACGCGCTCTCCTCCGCCGGTGCGGGCGCCGCCGGCGGCAGCGCGAAGGCCTCAGGGGACCGCGGCGCGCCGAGGGTCACGGTCACCACCCAGACGATCGGGATCGGGACGCTCGCGCAGCAGCTGTCGCAGATCGCCGCGGCAAGAGAGCGGACCGGGGGCGACGCGCTCGCGGCGAGACTGCGGCAGCTCGACGACCTGCGCGCCTCCGGCCTGCTGAGCGCCGAGGAGCATGCTGCGAAGCGGCGCGAGATCCTCGACGCGCTCTGACGTCACGGCGGGGAGCCGTCGCCGACGCCGGGACGCGGTCGTATGATGCGCTCTCGCTTCATGCATCAACCACCGCTGCAAAGAGGAACCCGCCAATGGCCTATGTGATCGCAGAGCCGTGCGTCGGCACCAAGGATCACTCCTGCGTCGAGGTCTGCCCGGTCGACTGCATCCACCCGACCCAGGACGAGCCCGACTTCGACAGAGTCGAGATGCTCTACATCGATCCGGAGGAGTGCATCGACTGCGACGCCTGCGTCGAGGCATGCCCGGTCGACGCCTGCTTCGCCGAAGACCAGCTGCCCGACGAATGGGCGCACTTCGCCGAGATCAACGCCAGATACTACGCCGGCAAGTAGGCCCTGAAGCGACGACGCGCCCCGTCCGGGGCGCGTCCGCTTCGAAGCCCGTCTAGGCCATCGGCAGGGACATCCCCACCGGTCTCGGCGGGATGACGTTCAGGCCGGCCGGCTCGGGGGCGGCCGTCTGCATCACCGGCAGCGCGACCGGGGTGAGGGCGATCAGACCCTTGGCGACGTCACGGACCGCCTGGGCGGCCGGGTCGTCGGGGTTGGCGGCGACGATCGGCGTGCCGGCGTCGGCCTGCTCGCGCAGCGGCATCGTCAGCGGCACCTTGCCGAGCAGCGGGACGCCGAGCTCGTCGGCGAGCAGCTGGCCGCCGCCCTCGCCGAAGATCGAGTAGCGCTCGCCGTCGGGCGCGGCGAAGCCGGACATGTTCTCGACGACGCCGGCGATCTCCAGTCTGACCTTGCCGGCCATCTCGGCCGAGCGCCGCGCGACCTTCTGCGCGACCGGCTGCGGCGTCGTGACGAGCAGGAATCTCGCGTCCGGGAGCAGCTGGGCGAGCGTCATGCCGACGTCGCCGGTGCCGGGCGGCAGGTCGACGAGCAGGTAGTCGAGCGCGCCCCAGTCGACGTCCTCGAGGAACTGCTGCAGCGCCTTGTGCAGCATCGGGCCGCGCCAGACGACGGCGGCGTCCTCCTCGATGAAGAAGCCGATCGACATCACCTTGATGCCGTCGCCGGCCTCCGGCGGCACGATTCTGCGCTGCTCGTTGACCTTCGGGCGCTGCGCGCCGAGGCCGAACATGCGCGGCTGCGAGTAGCCCCAGACGTCGGCGTCGAGCACGCCGACGGACTTGCCCTCGGCCGACAGCGCGGCGGCGAGGTTGGCGGTGACCGACGACTTGCCGACGCCGCCCTTGCCGGAGCCGACGCAGATGACGTTCTCGACCTGCGCGAGCGCGCCGGAGGGCAGCGGTCCGCCGCGGCCGAGCTTGCGCTGCAGGTTGCCCTTCTCCTCGTCGGAGAGGACGTCGAAGCTGACGTTCACGCCGGTGACGCCGTCGAGCGCCTTGACGGCGTTCGCGACGCCGGTCTGGAAGTGGCTGCGGATCGGGCAGCCGGGCGTGGTGAGCGACACCATCACGTCGACGACGCCGTTGTCGTGGACATCGATCGAGCGGACCATTTCGAGCTCCACGATGTCCTTGCGCAGCTCAGGGTCGATGACGGCGCGCAGCGCCTCGCGGATCTGGTCTTGGGTCGGCATGAATCCCATTGTGGCAGGCCGATGCGGTCAGTCCGGGAACCCGAAAGGGAACCGCCGGAGCGCCCGTCCCCGAGCGCCCCGGCGGTTGAGGGAGGAGAGGTGCTGCATCCGCCGGCGGTGGTGGACGCCGGCGAACCCCTGCCACCGCGCACCTCCCGACGCGGCGGATGAAGTCCCCGGAGGGACGCTCAGGCGACCTTCGCGATGCGGTCCTGCGCGTCCTCCACGAACCTTCTGCCCGCGCCGAGGCCGTTCTGAACCACGCTTTCGACGCGGCTGCGGACCGGCGCGACGCGACCGGTCAGCGGAGCGACCCGATCGGTGAGGGGCGTGACGCGCTGGCGCACCGGCGCCACGCTTCTCTGCAGCGTCTCGACGTTGGAGCCGAGCGCTCTGCGCGCCTCGCTGCGCTGGTGCTCGAAGCCCCGGCGAGCCTCCGTCGCGCGTCTCTCGGCGCGCGTGCGCGAGTGGCGCACCTCGCGCTCGATCCGCGTGCGCGTTCTGCGCAGGTCGCGCTCCAGCTCCGTGCGGGCCTTGCCGCCGCGGCGCTCGAATCTCTTCAGCTGTCTGTCGAGCGCTCTGCGCGAGCTGGTCGCGGCGCGCAGGTCCTCGATCGCCTCGGTCGAGGCGGAGACGACGCCCTCCAGCGCGCCGGCGACGCGGTCACGCGCCTCCAGGGCGGCGCCGACGGGGATCAGCACGATCCGCTCGGCGAGCTGCTGCGCCTGCGCGATCGGCGTGACGGCGACCGGCTCGGTCGTCGTGCCGACGCGCGTGCGCGCCGCTCTCCTGGCCGCTCTGCGCGCTCTCGGCGCTCTGCGCGCTCTGGCTCTCGCTCTCGGCGCTCTTCTCGCGGCTCTGGCGGCCGGCGCTCTGGCGGCGGCCGGTCTTGCAGCGGTGGTCGAGGCGGTCGTGTCGGCGGCCGTCGGGGCCGCTCTCGTCGTGTCGTTCGTGGCCATCGAAGCGGAGGCTCCTCGGGGGTCGGAATGTTCGGGCGAACACTCGTTTGTACCCCGTCTCCGCAGACGCGTTACACCGTCCGGGTGTGCGAACGGACGTTCAGGCCGTCAGCGCGGGCGGAACGTCCGTTCGCCTGATCCACGCGCGCGGATCCTCGATCTCGGCCAGCGTCGGCAGCATCGACGGGCTGCTCCAGACGCGGTTGAGCGTCTCGATGCCGCCCTCTCTCACGACCGTGTCGACGAAGACCTTGCCCTGCTGGTACTGGCGCATCTTCATCTCCATGCCGAGCAGCTTCATCATCAGCCGCGCCGGCGCCGACTGCGAGCGGCGGCGGGAGTCGAGCGACTCGCGCAGTCTCGGCAGCGACGGCAGCAGCGGCGTGCCGACGGCGTCCATCACGTGCTCGGCGTGGCCCTCGATCACCGCCATCGTCGCCTGCATCTGGTCGATCGTCGCCTTCTCCTCGGGACTGGCGACGAGCGTGACGACCTCGCCGGTGCGGAACGCCTCGGCGACCTTCTTGAAGTCGTCCAGGCGCGGCAGCCGCAGCGCCCGTCTCGCGTCGATCTTCAGCTGGGCGCTGTCGAGCAGCTCGCGCACCATCCCGGCCATGTGCGGCTGCAGCCACGGCACGCCGGAGAACTGGACGGCGTGCGTCACCTCGTGCAGCGCGACCCAGTGGAGGAACTCGCGCTCGTCGGCTCTGAACGCTCTGACCGCTCTGGCGAGGTTGGGCTCGACGTAGAGCAGCCGCGGCGGGCGGTCGGCCGGCGTCGTGTCGAGCAGCACCAGCTCGAACTGGCCGAGGACGCGCTGCGCGAGGAAGCCGAGCATCACGCCGACCTCGGCGGTCATCACGACGCCGGTCGCCAGCTCCATCGCCGGCTTGGCCGGCTTGGAGACTCTCGACGTGACGCTCTTGAGCGCCGGGTCCAGCAGCGCGCTCATCGAGGCGATGTTCGCGCGGATCCACTCGTCGCGCGCGACCGGCTCGGCGACCGGGATCTCCCGCTGCGGCGTCAGGCCGGTGTACGCGATCACGCGCTCGGCGCTGTCGAGCGACAGCTCGCCGAGGTCCTCTCTCAGCGGGTCGGTGTCGGGCCGGCCGGCCACGTAGGCGGCCAGCCGCTGTGCCAGGGGCCAGTCGATCATCTCCCCTCCATCATGGCAGCGCGGCGCACCCGGCTGCCGGGGAACCGTCGGGCGGCGGCGCCTCAGGCGCTGACCGCCCGAGCCGCGGACGTCGCCCGGCGGCGCCGTCAGGCAGTCAGGGCGGAGAGGGTCGCGAGCGTCTCGGGCGTGCGCGCGCAGACGACCGGCGACTGGGCGGAGACGTCGAGCGGCGCCGTCAGCGGGCCGTCGCAGGCGTGGAAGGAGACGAGCCCGCCGGCCTCGCGCACGATCAGCTGCGCGGCGGCGGCGTCGACCCCGCGGCAGCGGCGCAGCGACATCATCGCGTCCATCCGCGCCGCCGCGACCTGGCACATCGTCAGCGCGATCGAGCCCTTGACGCGCAGCCGCTCGGTCTCCTGCTCCAGCGCGCCGACGAGCGGCACGAGCCATCTCGGGTCGGCCTGCTCGATCCCCAGCACCTCCAGCCGGCCGCCGCGGCCGCGGCGCTCGGGCAGCTCCGGGTCGAGCAGGGCGCCGTCGAGGCGGGCGCCGCCGCCGCGCGTCGCCGACCACTCCTCGCCGGTCCCGAGGTCGAGCACGTAGCCGAAGGCGACGTCGGCCATCGTCGGGCCGTCGGCGACGGCGATCGACAGCGCGCAGGAGGGCAGCAGCCGCTTCGCGTTGAGCGAGCCGTCGATCGGGTCGATCACGACGCGCACGTCACCGCCGCCGTAGTCGACCTCGCCGCGCTCCTCGGAGACGGCGGTGAAGCAGTGGCCGGCGGCGTGCAGCGCGTCGAGCTGGGCGAAGACGACGTCCTCGGCGGCGCGGTCGATCACGAGCGTGCGGTCGCCGCCCTCGCCGCGCTCCCCGGTCTCGACCGCCCGCTCGCGCGTCGCGGGGGCGTCGCGCAGGAT
>JAEXXR010000286.1 GCA_023405705.1 Actinomycetes bacterium | reverse complement strand
GCGACGAGGTCGCGAAGGGCCTGATCGAGGCGTACGGGATCATCCAGCCGACGGTGCCGTTCGTCGTCCGTCTCGACGGCACCAACGACGTCGAGGGCCGCAAGCTGCTCGCCGACGCGAACCTGCCGAACGTCGCGACCGCGACGACGATGAACGAGGCGGCCGAGAAGGTCGTCGAGCTCGCGAAGACCGGAGTTGCCGCATGAGCGTCCTCGTCGACAGAGAGACCCGGCTCGTCGTCACGGGCATCACCGGCCGCGAGGGCACGTTCCACGCGACCAACAACAAGAACTACGGCACCCAGGTCGTCGCCGGCGTGACGCCCGGCAAGGGCGGTCAGGACGTCAACGGGATCCCGGTCTTCAACACCGTCGCGGAGTCGGTCGACAAGGCCGGCGCCAACACGGCGATGATCTTCGTCCCGCCGCGCTTCGCCGCCGACTCGATCCTCGAGGCGGCCGACGCCGGCATCAGACTGATCGTCGCGATCACCGAGGGCATCCCGGCGCACGACGAGCTGCGCGTCTACACGCAGCTCAAGCGCAACCCGGACGTGCGCCTCGTCGGCCCCAACTGCCCGGGCATCCTCTCGCCGGGCAAGGCGAGCGTCGGCATCATCCCCGCGTCGTTCTTCAGACAGGGCAACGTCGGCGTCGTCTCGCGCTCCGGCACGCTGACCTACCAGATCGGCAACGAGCTGGCCCAGCGCGGCTTCGGCAACTCCTCGATCGTCGGCATCGGCGGCGACCCGGTCCCGGGCTCGTCGTTCATCGACATCATCGAGCTGTTCGAGCAGGATCCCGAGACCGAGATCATCGTGATGTCGGGCGAGATCGGCGGCTCGGCCGAGGAGGAGGCCGCCGAGTACATCGCGGCGCACGTCTCCAAGCCGGTCGTCGCCTACATCGCCGGCTTCACCGCTCCCCCCGGCAAGACGATGGGCCACGCCGGCGCGATCGTCTCCGGCACCGCCGGCACGGCGAAGGCCAAGCAGGAGGCGCTGGAGTCGAAGGGCGTCCGCGTCGGCCGCACGCCGACGGAGACCGCTGAGATCGCGATGGAGATCCTCGGCAAGTAGCAGCCGCCCGTCTCACCAGTCGTCTGCGCGGCGCCCGGAGACGGGCGCTGCGTCGTTAATCGCGTACCCTGAGCGACTATGGCCTCCGAACCCGCTCCGATCTCCTTCGCGCGCGGCGCCCCGTCGCTCGACATCATCGACGTCGAGGGCCTGCGCGCCGCGGCCGACGCCGCCTTCGCCGCCGACCCGGCCGGGACGTTCTCGTACGGCACGTCGATCGGGTACAGACCGCTGCGGGCCTGGATCGCCGAGCAGCACGGCGTCGCGCCGGAGAACGTGATCGTCACGAACGGGTCGATGCAGGCCGACGCCTTCCTGTTCGAGGCGCTCGTCGAGCCCGACGACGTCGTCGTCGTCGAGCGGCCGACCTACGACCGCACGCTGCTGTCGCTGCGCTCGCGCGGCGGCGACCTGCGCCCGGTCGCGCTGCAGCCCGACGGGGTCGACGTCGCGGGCGTCGAGGCGCTGATCGCCGAGGGCGTCAAGCCGCGCCTCGCGCACCTGATCCCCAACTTCCAGAACCCGGCCGGCTACACGCTCTCGCTCGAGAAGCGCCAGGCGCTGGTCGAGCTCGCGAAGGCGAACGAGTTCGTCATCTTCGAGGACGACCCCTACGTCGAGCTGCGCTTCACCGGCGAGACGCTGCCGACGATGCTGTCGCTGGCGCAGGACGACCAGGTCGTCTACGCCTCGTCGTTCTCCAAGACCGTCTGCCCCGGCATCCGCGTCGGCTACCTGGTCGGCCCGGAGAAGCTGATCGCGCGGATCGCGAAGCTCGCGACGAACACGTACATCTCGCCGAACATGGTCGCCCAGTCGATCGTCAACGAGTTCTGCCGCAACGGCTCGTACGCGCGCTCGATCGAGACCGTCAAGGTCGCGCTGAAGGAGCGCTCGGAGGCGCTCTGCGAGGCGCTCGCCGCGCAGCTGCCGGAGGCGAGGTTCGTCGCGCCCGAGGGCGGCTACTTCCTCTGGGTCGAGATGCCGGAGGGCTTCGACGCCGACGCGCTCTTCAAGGCGGCCGCCGAGCGCGGCGTCGCGATCGTGAAGGGCACCGACTTCCTGATCGAGGGCGGCGAGAACGCCTTCCGCCTCGCCTACTCGGGCGTCAGCGTCGAGCAGATCCGCGAGGGCGTCTCGCGGCTCGCGGACGCCGCCAAGTCGCTTCCGGTCGCCTGAGCGAACCGCCTCGCGGCGCTGGACACGACCCGGCGGGCCTCAAAGGCGACCAGCCTTGTCGGCCCGCCGTGCCGCGCCCAGCATCCACGATCCGGCCCGCTCAGACGACCGGGTCCGTGACTAACGCCCGTAACGCTCGCCCATCACCAGCTGCTCCGCGGGGATCGCGGTGCGCAGCGGGGGCGAGGGGTCGGCTCTGACCGTGACGGTCTCGGCGACGCGGCGGGTGATCGTGTGCTCGCTGCCGTCGGCCGCGGCGATCGTGACGGTGTCGTCGTCGGAGGCGGCGACCCTCCCCTCCAGGCCCGGCTCGACGCCGTTGGCCATCAGGTAGTGGAGGACGTCCTCGGCCTCGTTCTCCAGCCGCAGCACGAAGACGCTCGCGCCGAGCTCGCAGTCCGCGAGCGGGACGCCGGCGGCGCGCTCGCCGACCTTGATCGGATGGCCGTGGGGGCAGGTCGTCGCGTCGGCGACCGAGGCGCGCACGTACGCCTCGAAGCGCGGCGTCATCGCGTGCTCCAGCCGCTCCGCCTCCTCGTGGACCTCGTCCCACGGGACGCCGACGACGTCGGTCAGGAAGCGCTCGATCAGCCGGTGGCGGCTGGTCACCTCCTCGGCCTGGCGGCGGCCCTCGTCGGTGAACGAGATCGACTTGTCTCTCGCGCGCGTGATGTAGCCGTCGCGCTCGAGCCGGCCGATCATCTCGTGGACGGTCGGCGCCGACAGCTGCATGGCGCGCGCGAGGTTGGCGCCGGTCATCGGCAGGTTGGCCTCGAACAGCCAGAACAGCATCTGGAGGTACTCCTCCTCCGCCACGGTCACGTGCTCGTGCGCCACGGGCGCCGCCTTTCGTCGCCATCGAGCCGGCCTCGCGCCGGCACCCCTCGCCGGCTGCGCAGCCGGCCTACCGGCCGATAGTAAGGGGTCGCGCCGGTAGGCTCCCGCTCGTGGAGGTCGGAGCGGACACACGGGCGCTGGTGACGGGCGCCTCCAGCGGGATCGGGCGCGCGATCGCGCGGCAGCTGGCCGCGCGCGGGGCGCGCGTCGGGCTGGTCTCGCGGTCGGCCGACGAGCTGGAGCGGCTCGCCGCCGAGCTGCCCGGCGA